>CAMDKY010000014.1 GCA_945901245.1 Polynucleobacter meluiroseus
CCGTCCTTTTGTTTGTTGTAAAAATGGTTGTTTCAAATTAACACGTATTTTGAGTAAATAGAGAGAGCACGATGTCGTCAAATTCAGCCCCATACTATTACGTTCCTGGACTATCACGGCATCCGGCCATGGCCAGCCTTGGCTTATTGGGTTTTGCTAGCGGCATGTCTGGCTGGGTTAACGGCTATTCATGGGGCGCCCCCTTAACCATTGCCAGCGTGGTTTATGTTCTGTTCTTGCTTTACAAGTGGTTTGGTGAGGCGATCTCTGAATCCAATAGCGGAAAAAATAGCATCAACGTGGATGTGTCGTATCGCTGGTCGATGAGCTGGTTTATTTTCTCGGAGATTATGTTTTTTGCGGCCTTCTTCTCGGCACTTTTTTATGCCCGCAGTATCTCAATGCCGTGGCTAGGTGATGTTGAAAGTAAGCTGCTTTGGCCGACGTTTACCGCGGTCTGGCCCAATGACGGCCCTGCCGGCTTAGTAGAGCAGTTTTCAACCATTGGTCCATGGCCGATCCCAACCATCAACACCTTGCTTTTATTGAGTTCAGGCGTCACCGTTACCTGGGCGCACCATGCGATTCGTGAGAATAACCAAAAGCATGCGGTCTATGGCCTTGCAGCAACGGTTTTCTTGGGAGTTATTTTTTTAGGTTTCCAGGTGTATGAATACGTCCATGCTTACCAGGATTTAAATCTAAAACTCACTTCCGGAGTTTATGGGTCGACCTTCTTTATGTTGACAGGTTTCCATGGATTTCACGTCTTCTTAGGTGCACTGATGTTGGCCGTAGTTTTGCGCAGAGCCATTCGCGGGGACTTTACAGCAGACAATCACTTTGCCTTTGAGGGCGCTTCCTGGTACTGGCACTTTGTTGATGTGGTCTGGCTCGGCCTCTACGTCGTTATTTATTGGATGTAACAGCAGGGAGAGTCAGCCAGCAATGGCGGGTTCAATCGACCATGAAATCGGCCAAGTTTATTGGCCGATTTTGATTCCGGTAGGCTGAATGTAGCCTAAAGAGTAAGCAATCCAGATACCCAAAAAAAGAGCAATGGATAAGCCGATGCGTAGCATGAGTGAATGGACCATCTTCGAACTGTTGCCCTTGTCTTTCATCATGTAATACAAAGCCGAGCCAAGGCTCGCAATAATCAGCAATAGGGCAGCAGGCATAATCCATTTCATAACCGAATCCTACCATTGAATATTTTTTCTAGCTTGCTCCACAAACGGTTGATTCCGACCATTGCCATGCTGGTGGTGATGTCGATTGGTATTGCCGCAGGCCTCTGGCAAATGAGCCGCGCCGCCGGAAAACTAAATAAAGCCGCAACACTCGAGTCGCAGATTGCACTCCCACCACTCGACCTCAATGCAAAACCGCAGTGGACGTTAGCAGAGGCCGATAGCCGCCGAATCGCTGCAAAAGGTATATTTTTACCCAATGAGCTTATTTGGTTGGATAACCGTCCAAAACCAAATTCAGAAGCATCGAAAGCGGGATCGGGTCAGTCCGGTTTTTATGTGCTGATGCCGCTGCAGATTACCGAAATGGATAATGTGGTGGTCTGGGTGCAACGCGGCTGGGCACCCCGCAATCGGGAAGACCGGTTAGCACTACCACCCATTACCACCCCAGTGGGTGAAGTGATGGTCGAAGGAATAGCCGTTGCACAGCCTGACCGTGTGTTTGAGCTGGGTGATGGTGGAGAGGGTGCGAGTGGTATTGCACGGGTTCAGCAGAACCTGGATTTAAATAAGGAACAGGCGCGGCATCAGTGGCAACAAATCCCCTTTGTTATTAAGCAAATTGGCGGCCCTGAAAATGAGGGCCTAAATCGAAATTGGGCCTTGGCAGCAAGCGGAGTCGATCGCCATTATGCTTATGCATTCCAGTGGTTTGCACTCGCGCTGAGTGCCTTCTTATTTTGGTTGATTCATGGCTTGCTACGAATCCGTCAGACAACAAAAAGGTAGAACGATAGTGGAAGATAAGGAGTTATTGATACCGGCTGTGCAGCACGAGGCACCGATACCCAACGCGCAAACACGCCGTGGCCGTATTCAAATGCTATTGCTCTTGTTTGCCTGCGGCTTGCCTGTGATTGCCTCGTACTTTACGTTTTATATCTTGAAGCCTGAGGGCGGTAAAACTAATTACGGTCGATTGGTCACGCCCCCAGAGCAAGCGCAGTCAGCTTGGTTTAATGTACCCCTTGAGGGCAAGTGGACCATGCTGGTAGCCCGTCCTGCAGCCGAGTGCGTCAGCAAAAACGAAGCGTGTTTGCAGGCTTTATTTTTAATGCGCCAAGTCCGCGTTGCCTTGGGTAAGCAAAGCCCACGCACCCAATTGATTTGGGTGGTTACGGATGGGATGCCAGTAGACCCGGAGGTGCGCCTCGCCTACGATGAAAATACGGCGGGATTTTTTATTGTGAACGCCCCCAACACGCCTGCCGAAAAAGCGCAATTCAATGCTTGGCTTAACGCAAACAAAGCGCCGAATGACATCCAGTTATTAAACCCCTTTGGTGACAAGATGATGCAATTTGCAGTTACCAGTGATCCAAAAGAGTTTGCTGGGATGCGTAAAGACCTTGAAAAGTTATTAAAAGTAAACCGCGCGGGTGAAAAGGCTCAATGAGCGATAGCACAGTCCTTTTTCTGGAGTTAGCTGCAATCGCAATCGTGTTTGCGGGCATTCCACTGGCGTATCTATTTTCACGTCCAAGCCTGAATCTGTTTCAGCGCCTCAATTGGACGATTGTTTTTTTAACCTTTGATTTAATTGTTTTTGGTGCCTTTACGCGCCTCAGTGACTCTGGTTTAGGTTGCCCAGACTGGCCGGGCTGCTACGGAACATCAAATCCATTTCGCGCCATGGAGCAGATTCGCTTAGCAGAAGCAGCAATGCCGGATGGTCCAGTGACCGAAGTCAAGGCCTGGATCGAAATGCTGCATCGTTATTTGGCAATGACGGTCGGTGCACTGATTGTGCTGCAAGTGGGTTTAGCGATAGCGAAGGTGAAGGAGTTGGGTATAAAAGCCATCGTCGGCAGCGTTATCTTATTAATATTGGTTTGCTTGCAGGGTGCGTTTGGTGCTTGGACGGTTACCTTGAAGCTGCAACCCATTATTGTATCAATTCATTTAATCCTTGCCTTGATTTTATTGGCCCTGCTTACTTGGTATGCACAGCAGCCATGGCAAAACAACAGCAGTCGATCGTATGTGCCGCTGCTCTCAGGCAAGCTGCTTGCAGTCAGCTTCGGCATCTTATTTTGGCAAGTCTTTTTGGGGGCGTGGGTGAGTACCAATTACGCGGTATTGGCATGCCCTGATTTTCCAACCTGCATGGGTACATTTAGTCCAGATACCGACTGGCGAAATGCATTTACCCTGTGGCGTGAGTTAGGTCGTGATGCACAAGGCGGAACGATCTCCACGGTAGCTTTGCAAACGATTCATTGGGTACACCGTGTCTTTGCCATTTTAGTGATGCTTGTATTAGGTTATTTTGCGTGGCATGCCTGGCGCAATGCCGCTCAGCATAACTCTCCTGCATTGGGCCGCTGGGCTTTGGCAGTACTTGCGCTCCTCGTATTGCAAGTCATTACCGGCATATCGAATGTGGTCTTTCAGTGGCCGCTATTAGCAGCGCTACTCCATACTGCTGGTGCAGCAGCCTTGGTGTTGTGCTTAGTTCGAATGGGTGCCTGGGCCTCCTGGAGTAGGCCATTGCTAAGCGCGAGGCGCATTGCATGAGTACCCAAGCCAAAGCGACTGGATCTGCAGTGAAGGCCTTACCCAAGTGGCGCCAATACCTTGTTCTAACTAAGCCTCGGGTAACGATGCTAGCTGTGTTTTGTGCCATCATCGGCATGTTCTTAGCGACCCCTGGCATGGTGCCCTACCCCGTTTTGATTGGCGGTACCGTCGGCATATGGCTACTGGCTAGCGCTGCCTTTGCAGTCAATTGCTTAATCGAGCAGGTCGTCGATGCCAAGATGCGTCGCACGGCGTGGCGCCCATCGGCCACAGGTGAGATTTCATCCTCGCACATTATTGTTTTCTCCATCATTATTGGTGGCGTTGGTATGGTGATGCTATGGAATTTCACAAACCCATTAACCATGTGGCTCACCTTCGCAACCTTTGTCGGGTATGCGGTCATCTATACCTGGCTCTTGAAACCAGCGACTCCGCAAAATATTGTGATTGGCGGCCTCTCTGGAGCAATGCCCCCTGCCCTAGGTTGGGTGGCAGTGACCAATTCCTTATCGGCAGAAGCATGGCTACTGGTTTTAATCATTTTTGCTTGGACGCCTCCCCACTTTTGGGCGCTTGCCTTATATCGTCGCGAGGATTATGAAAAGTCAGGCTTGCCGATGTTGCCGGTGACGCATGGCGAGCGGTTTACCCTGCTCAATATTTTGCTCTACACCTTAATCTTGATTGCAGCGACCTTGCTTCCGTACATTTATGGCATGAGTGGCTTACTTTATCTGATTGGTGCGCTTATTTTAGGCTTCGTATTTTTGGCCTACGCTATTGCTTTGTATATTTCGTATAGCGATCAATTGGCAAAGAAGACGTTTCGCTATTCGATTACCTACTTATCTTTGTTGTTTGCAATTCTATTAATAGACCATTATGTTTAATACGGCTATACGCCCCTGTATGAATGCTTCTCCTACAACATTATTGCGAATAACTTTAATGTCTTTTTTAATAGTGGGCATTCTTGCTTGTAGCCCAAAGCCAAGCTTTAAGAATGTTGACATCACTGGTAGCCCTGCCTTTGGTAATAACTTTAGCTTGCTTGATACCAATGGCAATACAAAAACCTTAGCTGATTACAAAGGTAAAGTGGTGGTGATGTTTTTTGGTTTTACGCAGTGTCCTGACGTATGTCCAACGACCTTAACGGAGATGGACGACGCCTTAAAATTACTCGGTCCTAAAGCAGATAAAGTACAGGTTCTTTTTGTGACGGTTGATCCAGAGCGCGATACCGCCGGCCTATTGTCACAATACGTACCGGCTTTTAATCCTCGCTTTGCCGGACTGATTCCTGCAGATCAAGCGGCGCTGGAGAAGGTAACGAAAGACTTTATGGTTTACTATAAAAAAGTACCTGGCACAACGCCAGGCTCCTACACCATAGATCACACCGCCGGTAGTTATGTATTTGATGCAAATGGTCAATTGCGACTGTACATTAGGCATGCTCAAGGCTCAGAGGCTTTAGCGCACGACTTAAAAAACATTCTGCAGTAGAACAGGGCTGTAGTTTTAGGCTGGCGCTGCCTCGAGCAAGCCACGCATTTTTTTGAGGGCAGCTGCTTCAATCTGACGAACTCGTTCTGCTGAAATGCCGTACTCTGCCGCCAATTCATGGAGTGTTTTAGTGCCATTGCCCTCGGCATCCATCGACAACCAGCGAGATTGCACAATGTCGCGACTGCGTTCATCTAGGCCATTTAGGGCCTGCTCCAATAAGGGGCCTTGCAAGCGAGTTGTAGCGCTTGCAGCCATTACCTGGGTCGGTTCTTGACTTTCATCCGCTAACCATTGAATCGGTGCGTAAGCATCCTCATCGGAGTCGTCGCCTTCTAGGGCAACATCGCCTCCAGCAAGGCGCATTTCCATCTCACGTACTTCCGTACCCTTGACGTCGAGTGCTTTTGCTAGAGCCTCTACTTCACTCGAGCTGAGTGCATTCAGAGTTGGCTTATTGCTGCGCAGATTAAAAAACAATTTACGCTGTGCTTTGGTGGTAGCTAACTTCACCAGGCGCCAATTTTTTAAGATGTACTCATGAATCTCGGCTTTGATCCAATGGATTGCATACGAGACTAAGCGGGCTCCTTGTGTTGGGTCGTAGCGTTTAACCGCTTTCATGAGACCAAGATTGCCTTCCTGAATTAAGTCTGCATGCGGAATACCATAGCCTAAATACTGGCGCGCAACCGAGACCACCAGACGTAAGTGGGACAAAACAAGTCCCTTAGCAGCATCGACACTTTCAGTGCGACGAAACTCCTGCGCTAAGTGCAACTCTTCGGCAGCACTGAGCATGGGTAAGCGATTTACGTACGCAATATATGAGTCAAGCGTACCGACGCCCAATGAAGGCAGCATCGATGTACTTAGGCTAGCGCTCATGCTTCCTTGGTATGAAAACGGTGCAGCAGCAATTGATGATTTAAATATGTTCTTTTGGACCATTGTTAACTTGTGATTATCAGTAGTAAGAATAAATTCATTTTAGCACTCTATTTGATAGAGTGCTAATTTCAGTGTAATTTAGTAAGTAATTGATTTAATTGAATAATTCAGATGCATACTGGTGTGCATTGAAGGCAACCAGATCCCCAATACCCTCGCCTTTACCCAGCGCGAAGATCAGGGGTTTACTATCCCCCTGCAGAGTTTGGGCTAATGCGCAAATCACGCCACCTTTAGCCGTGCCATCCAATTTGGTTACGATCAAGCCAGTCAGGCCAAGTGCCTCATGAAATGCCTTGACTTGGCTAATGCCGTTTTGACCCGTGTTGCCATCCAAGACTAAGGCAATTTGGTGTGGCGCCCCCGGTAGGGCCTTTCCAATCACCCGTTTGACCTTCTTAAGCTCCTCCATCAGATTGTCTTGCGTAGCAAGGCGACCCGCTGTATCGATAATTAACACATCGCTTTTGCGTGCCATCGCAGCATGTATGGCATCGTGCGCTACCGCAGCAGCATCGCCGCCTTCTTGGCTAACAACTTCAACGCCATTCCGCGTGGCCCACTCTTTCAGTTGATTGCGAGCAGCAGCCCGAAAGGTGTCGCCAGCAGCCAATAAGACCGTGCGCTCTTGCGACTGAAAGTGATGGCAGAGTTTGCCGATCGAAGTAGTTTTGCCAGCACCATTGACGCCAACCACAAGCCATACTTCGGGCTGATGCGCTGACTGCATGAATAGGGGGTTTGGATTAGCCTCTAAGCTCGATAAGAGGGTACTAACGGCACTAATCAGTAATGCCTGCAGTGCCTCCGGTGATGCAGCTTTCTCTGATTTAGCGGCAGCGCGTAAGGTACTCATTAAGCGCTCAGTCGTTGGCACGCCAACATCGCTTTGCAAGAGTGATTCTTCTAGGGTATCAAACCAGGCCTCATCCGTTCGGCTTGATTTAAACAATGACCCTAGGGTTTTACGTAATCCAAACATAGTCGATACAATCCAAATAAGGGCATTAAGGTATTACCTATACATCTTATCAACTAAACCTAACATGATGGCGGTCTTGTAAATGCAATCTTCCTATTTGCGCAATGGCGTTGTAGTGTTGTTGTGTCAATTGGCGCTAGCTGGGCTCCACTTGGCGCACGCACAAGCAAAAACCGATGCCGTGGCAACCCACGAATACCGGCTTGCCAATGGCTTGAAATTAATCGTACGCCAAGATAATCGTGCGCCCACGGTAGCCCATATGGTTTGGTATAAAGCCGGATCAATGGACGAGACCAATGGCCGTACCGGCGTTGCCCATGTGTTAGAGCACATGATGTTTAAAGGTACTAAAACCGTTAAATCCGGTGACTTTTCAAAGCGGGTAGCGGCTATGGGTGGACGAGAAAACGCCTTCACCTCGATGGACTATACCGCTTACTTTCAGCAGATTGAACGAAGTAAGTTAGCAGAGGTGATGGGTCTTGAGGCAGACCGCATGAATAACCTCAATTTTGATGACGCAGAATTTGCCAAAGAAATTCAGGTGGTCATGGAAGAGCGCAGGTTGCGTACTGAAGATAAGGCATCGGGCTTACTCTATGAAAACTTAATGGCAAGCGCGTACAAGGCAACGCCTTACCGACATCCGATTATTGGCTGGATGAATGATCTAGAAAATATGATTCCAAATGATGCACGCCAGTGGTATCGGGACTGGTATGCACCAAATAATGCTACGGTAGTGATTGTCGGCGACGTTGATCCAGAACAAGTACGGGTCATCGCCGAAGCAACGTATGGAAAATTAAGTTCGCGCGAGCTACCCATACGAAAACCACAAATCGAGCCACCCCAACGCGGCACCAAGCAGGTCATTGTAAAAGCACCAGCCGATACTCCACAATTGGCGATGGCCTGGAAAGTGCCGCACATTGATCCTGCAAAAATAGAAGAGTACGAGCCCTATGCACTCGCTTTATTAGCTGCAGTGCTGGACGGCTATGATAATGCCAGACTAAATCGCGCTTTAGTTAAACAGGACCGCATTGCTAATAACATTGATGCGGGTTACGACATGGTCTCCCGCGGCCCGCAGCTCTTTTTTATCTTGGGTACTGTGGCTCAAGGTAAGACAGTGGCGCAATTACAAAATGGCATTCGCTCGGTTTTATTGGATCTGAAAACAAAAGGCATTACTGCGGCCGAGCTCAAGCGTATTCAGGTACGAATATTGGCTGACAAAATCTACAAACGCGATTCGATCTTTGGCCAGGCGATGGAGATTGGTAGTTCTGAAATAGCGGGTATTTCATGGAAACAGCTTGACCCCATCTTAGATCGCATGCAAACCATCACCCCAGCTCAGGTGCAAGCAGTAGCGCAAAAGTACTTAATCGACGATACGCTGACGATCGCCATTTTGGAGCCACAAGCCAGAAGGGCATCTAAATTGCCATTCAAGGCATTTTGAACGAGAAAAACATGAGTCTAATTCCCCGCATTCAGTCGACCTTACTTCAGCTTATTGGTGTGATGTGCATGATCTTTGCTGGCAGCGTACATGCCATTTTGCCGATCGAAATCCTAGATACTGCCAAGGGCGCAAAAGCCTACTTTATTCACACCAAATCACTGCCCATTATTGATGTTGAAGTCTCCATTGACGCCGGTAGTCGATATGATCCCAATAATAAAAGTGGTGTAGCTGCTTTAACAGCGCAGCTCATGACTTTAGGGAGCGGTGCTGGCAAGTCGAGCCTCAGCGAAGCGCAAATTGCCGATGAAATCGCTGATCTTGGTGCGAGCATTAGCGTAGCGGCTAGCGGTGAGCGGACTGTATTACGGATACGCAGCTTAAGCCGCTCTGATTTACGGGAACGCGTTGTGCAATTAGCATCCATGATCCTAGCAAAACCAAGTTACGAGGTCGCCGTAGTTGATCGTGAAAAGCAACGCCTGATTACCGCGCTACTCGAAGCGCAAACCAAGCCGGAAACCATTCTGCAGCAAAATTTACGGAAAGCCGTGTATGGAACATATCCCTTGGCCAACTTCCCAACGCCCAAAACAGTAGCAGCCATTACTGCAGCTGATTTGCGGAACTTTCATGCTGGTTTTTACCGCGGCGACCGCATTAGTGTGAATATTGTTGGCGATCTCGATCGAATGCAAGCAAATGCGATTGTTAAGGAGTTGCTGGCGGGTTTGCCGCAATCGGGCCCTCCCATTGCAGCCTTGCCAGTAATGCAGCAAACTCCCCAGGGGCCCCTTAGCCAACGTGAGCAACGGATTCCATTTGATACTCAACAAGCCCATATCGCAATGGGCATGACAGCAATTACACGCAATAACCCTGATTTTTTCCCACTCCTCATCGGTAATTATGTTCTGGGCGGTGGCGGATTTGTATCTCGCTTGATGGCGGAGGTGCGAGAAAAGCGGGGCCTTGCCTACAGCATCAATAGTTACTTTGCCCCTGGTAAAGATGCCGGCTTTTTTGAAGCCGGTATGCAGACAAAAAAAGACCAAGCTAGTTTAGGTTTAGAGGTGATGCAAAAAACCATCAGCCAATTTATTGCGGATGGTCCAACCGAGGCAGAGCTGCTTGCTGCGAAATCAAATTTAGTCAATGGTTACCCACTGCGTCTGGATAGCAATCGCAAGCTATTGGATAATTTATCGGGCATTACTTGGAATGACTTGCCCCTTGATACGATGGAAACCTGGACCAAGCAGGTGGAGGCAGTCACGCTCTCCCAAATACGTGCTGCGTTTCAGAGGCATTTGGATATGAACCGTATGCAAATTGTGGTGGTTGGAATTAATAAGTAAGGTATGCCGCAGTTGATGCAGCCAAAAAAAGTCCGCATCATCGGTGGCATCTGGCGCAGTCGCTTGATCAAAGTGCTGGATGCCCCAGGATTGCGCCCGACTACCGACCGTATTCGAGAAACCCTCTTTAATTGGCTGGGTCAAAACCTAGATGGTTTGCGTTGTCTGGATGTATTTGCAGGGGCGGGAGCCCTTGGTTTTGAATCTGCATCTAGGCGAGCCAGTGCAGTCACCTTAGTTGAGCGTGATAAAAAAGTATTTGCCAATCTGCAGGCCAATCTGCGGGATTTGCAATCAAGCCCAGTTGGCACCCCCATTGAGTTAGTGCAGGGCGACGGCCTTGCCTTTTTAAAAAGGCAGGTAAGCGCCTCCTGGGACCTTATTTTTCTGGATCCCCCGTTTGATGATGAAACGGCTCTAGGGTCTGCGGTTCTCGAGGCAGGGCGGGTCTGCAATGGATTAAATGGCGGACGAATTTACATCGAAGCCCCAGCGGGTTTGGAGTTGTCGACAATAATTGGTTTATTACCCCAATGGGAGTGCAGTAAAGAAATGACGGCAGGCCAAGTAAAAGCACGCCTATTTCACCTCAGAAGGGACTAAACTTTGGCTATCTGCAGTTAGAGCGAAAGAACCACGTATGACAATTGCTGTTTACCCCGGAACATTTGATCCCTTAACACGAGGCCATGAAGATTTAGTCCGTCGTGCCTCTAGTATTTTTAGTCAGTTAATTGTGGGCGTAGCCGATAGCCGAAGTAAGCGCCCCTTTTTTGATCTAGAGGAGCGCATTGCGATTGCGAAAGAAGTTCTTGGGCACTACCCTAATGTCAAGATTGCTGGGTTTAAGGGTCTTTTAAAAGACTTTGCACGCGAGCACCAGGCGCGTGTGATTGTGCGTGGTTTGCGTGCGGTTTCTGATTTTGAATATGAGTTTCAGATGGCTGGCATGAATCGCTACTTATTGCCAGACGTTGAGACTTTGTTTTTGACGCCATCGGATCAGTATCAATTTATTTCGGGCACCTTTGTGCGTGAAATCGCCACCATGGGCGGCGATGTCAGTAAGTTTGTATTTCCATCCGTTGAGAAATGGTTATTGCAAAAAACGGCGGCCATGAAACCCGAAGGCAAATAAACGCATGGCTTTGTTGATTACGGACGAGTGCATCAATTGCGACGTCTGTGAGCCCGAGTGCCCTAATGATGCAATTTTTATGGGTATTGAGATCTACCAAATTGATCCCAATAAGTGTACGGAGTGCGTGGGTCATTTTGATGCGCCCCAGTGTAGGCAGGTATGCCCAGTTGATTGCATTCCGCTGCACCCCGATTACATTGAAACCCACGACGACTTGATGCAAAAGTACCACCGCTTAACGGCAGTTAAGGCTGCCGAAAAGACAGACGTCAACAGCTAACGGCTGGAATGCAAATCGTTCACTGCAGTTGCGGTCTCGCCCTTTAAAAATAGGGGCATGACAGCCAACGACCGCGATAGCGCTTCATCAATCTGAATTTGTTCTTCAAGCAGTGGTTTGCAAAGGACGTAATCGGCGACATCCATTAGGCGACCTGGTAGATCACGGGGGTGGCCAATACCAATGCGCAGGCGCCAGTAATCTGGGCTAGAAAGGTGAGCCAGAATGTCTTTTAGTCCATTGTGGCCGCCAGTGCCGCCTGCAAACTTTAGTCTAGCGACTCCCGCCTTGAGATCAAGTTCGTCGTGTACAACGAGTATTTCTGCTGGATTAATTTGATGAAAGCGGCACAATGCACCAACCGATTGACCACTGAGATTCATAAAGGTATCGGGCTGGAGTAACCAAACGTCGCGTGATTGAAGTTGCGCTTTAGCCACTTTTCCATGAAAGCGTTTTTCGTGCTCGAGCGTAACTCCAGCTTGCCTTGCTAACAGAGACACAAACCAAAATCCGGCATTGTGCCGATCGGTTTCGTGTTTACTGCCTGGATTGCCAAGGCCAACAATTAATCGGATCATGGTGCAAAGTGTATTAGAGGCGGGAGGGTAAATACAGCATTACTTACAAAAAAGAAAACCCGCAGAAGCGGGCTTTCCGGAGAGAAGGCATTCGCTAAATTACGCTTTTGCATCCTTTTCTTTTGCAGCATCTACAGCAGCAGGAGCAGCAGCAGCAACGGTCTCGCTTGGCTCGGCCTTAACGGTCGGTACGCGGGCGTTAACTAATACTGGATTCTCTTGCTCGACGTGCAAGACCAAAGTAACTCCTTTTGGCAGGCTAACGTCTTTGGCATGAATCGAATGGCCTACTTCAATGTTGCTCAGATTCACCTCAATGAATTCTGGCAAATCGGCTGGCAAGCAGGTTACCTCAATGTCATTTGCAATGTGACTAATGATGGCGCCGCCCAGCTTCACTGCAGCGGATTCTTCTGCGTGAGTAAAGTGCAAGGGAATGCGCATATGGATCTTTTCAGTCGCCGAAACACGCTGAAAATCGATGTGCAAGACCAGTGGTTTAAAGGGATGCATTTGATAGTCACGTAATAAAACCTTTTGTGACTTGCCGCCCACTTCAATATCCAAAATGGACGAATGGAATGATTCTTTACGTAGAGCATGGAACAGGGCGTTGTGGTCCAGTTCAATGACCTCAGGCTTGTTTTTGCTGCCATAAATAATGCCCGGAGTTTTACCGGAGTTGCGCAGGCGGCGGCTCGCACCCGTTCCCTGTACGCTTCTTTCAAAAGCTACGATTTTCATGATGACTCCCAAATTGAGGTTAATTTCCGTTCGCGACCAAACAGAAAAGCCTTCAATTATAGCGTGAACTTGGTATTTTTGACCTATTTTGGCGATAAACCGACAGAAAATGCCGCTTTTTGGCTTATTCCGCGAACATCGACATCACCGAATCGCCTTTGGTAATGCGGGAAAGGGTTTCCGCCAAGATAGGGGCTACGCTGAGTTGACGGATCTTTTTGACTTGCCTAGCTTCGTCGGTGAGGGGAATAGTGTCAGTAACAACGATTTCATCGAGCTGCGAGGCAGCAATTCGGGCTACAGCGCCACCAGACAGCACGGCATGGGTACAGTAGGCCATAACACCCTTAGCGCCGCGTTCTTTAAGGGCTTCTGCAGCCTTACAGAGGGTTCCACCGGTATCGATGATGTCATCCATGATGACGCAGTGACGACCCTCTACTTCGCCAATGAGGTGCATTACTTCCGATACATTGGCTTTGGGGCGACGTTTATCAATAATCGCCAAATCACAACCCAATTGCTTGGCCATGGCGCGAGCGCGCACAACGCCGCCGATATCAGGAGAGACAATAATCAGATCTTTACTTTTTTGCTTTTGCAGGTCGGCGAGCAATACGGGCGAGGCATAAATATTGTCAACCGGGATGTCAAAAAAGCCTTGAATTTGGTCAGCATGCAGGTCCATGGTTAAGACACGCTCAATACCCGCAACCGATTGCAGCATATTGGCCACAATCCGTGCTGAAATAGCAACCCGTGCAGAGCGTGGGCGACGGTCTTGGCGGGCGTAACCGAAGTAAGGGATCACTGCCGTTATACGGCTTACAGATGCTCGCTTAAGAGCATCAATCATGATCATGAGCTCCATCAAATTATCATTGGTGGGCGCGCAAGTGGATTGAATCACGACGACGTTTTTGCCACGGACATTTTCTTGAATCTCGACCTGGATCTCGCCGTCGGAAAACCGACCTACAAACGCTTTACCAATCGGCAGATTCAATTCTTTAGCAACTGCACTGGCTAATACGGGGTTTGCATTGCCAGTAAATAGAGTCAGAAATTCAGAATTCATGGGGGCAGTTTGGCTTAGGAGTTTAGACGGGTTCTAGACAGATATCGCATGGCATATTCATTCAGAAAGAGGTTGGCAGGGGAAGAAGGATTCGAACCTTCGCATGCTGGAATCAAAATCCAGTGCCTTAACCAGCTTGGCGATTCCCCTACAGTGTCAATCTGAAGATATCAAATTGTAAGCGGGATTTTTATTTATCCCTCGAACAATCCGGCCCGTCCACTCCCGAGGTAGATTTTGCAGTAGGGAATCGAGATTTACAGTGTCAGCCTGCCACGGAATGGCGGCAAAGACGCTGCTACCAGAACCGGACATTTGGGGCTTTGCGCCAGGCAAAGCTTCTGTAATCCAATCTATTGCATGTTTCACTTCGGGGCAAATCTGCGCCGCCACTGCCTGACAGTCATTGATAAAGGCCGGATCAGGTAGTGGTGACGCTAAAAAGCCGTTTATTGTAATCGGGGCATGATCGCGGGTCAATTCGGGGTGTGCAAAAAGGGCCTTTGTGGCAATGCTGCGATTCGGATAGAGGACGATAAAAAGGCGTTCTGGCAAAGCAACTTCCTGAATGACTTCGCCGATTCCCTCAACAAAAGCGTTGCTTCCATGGATAAAAAAAGGTACGTCGGCCCCCAATTCCAGACCCAGCTCCATGAGTTGCGCGCGTGAAAGTTGAAGATCCCAAAGGGCATTGAGGCCAATTAATGTGCTTGCTGCATCGGATGAGCCTCCGCCAAGGCCGGCTCCAACAGGTAATTCCTTTTGGAGCTTGATTTCTGCGCCGATTGGTACCTGGCATTTACGTTGCAGCAGGGTTGCGGCGCGAACCACGAGATCCTCTTCTTCGGCAATTCCCGCTACTGGATTGGTGCGGCTGATGCGATTGTTCGTGGTACTGGTAAGTGTGACGGTATCGCACCAATCAATCAGTTGAAAAACCGACTGCAAGAGGTGGTAACCATCGCTTCTTCGGCCAATGATATGCAGAAATAAATTCAGTTTGGCGGGCGCAAATAGCGTCAGCGTATTAGTCATCAATTTGATCAAAAACGAGGCGGATATCAATTGGCCCCGTTTTGGTATTGCGGGTCAGATTAAGCTTTTCTAGCTTACGCGCACCGTCAGTCCAGACATAAGATAGATTCCATCCATCTTGACTGATTTTCGAGACAATGCCATTCGCACTGCGCTCTAGGCTGGCAGGACTGCCTGGCCTGACTTGACCGCGTAGCCAGTCAGAGAGGCCGCGCGCCGGGAGGGGAAGTCCAAGGGCTGACTGAACTAAGGAATCAGCATCGATGGCTTTGCTGATCTTGCCACCTTGTTCCAGTACTGCTTCGCCCGGCGTTATGGTGATTTTTGCAATCGAGCCACCTACTGGATTTCGAATCTCCAGCGTATCGTTGAGAGCATCTTGGCTCAAGGTGAAGCCACCAGAACCACCCTCTGCTGGCCTATCTGCTCCGGCATTCATACGAATCGAGAAACGACCATCCCACACAATCTTAGTTGATTGGTTTGGCATAACCCAATTGGGTTTAAAGCGTTTTAAGGTCTCTCGTAAGGTCGTATTGTTGGCGTCCATCTTTTCAGCATCCCGCCAGGCGCTTTCGGCATCATTGAGATTGCCCATTGCCCAATACACCTCACCCAAGTGAGCTGATATTTCTGCTTCCGGTTTCATCTTGGCAGCCTGACTCAGCTGGTCGCGTGCTAATGCCAGTTTGCCCATGCGAAAGTTGACCCAACCCAAGCTATCCAAAATAAACGCATCTTGTGGCGCTAGATTGTGTGCTTTTGTAATGAGTGCAAAAGCTTCGGGTAGGTTTTGTTTGCGGTCGGCGAGTGAGTACCCTAAGGCATTGAGGGCGTTCGCATCATTGGGTGTTTTTTTCAGAATCTGCCGTAAGGTATCTTCCATGACCTCATAGCGCCCCACTTTTTCTGCCGCCATGGCGTAGGTGTACATGATTCCTGGGTCGCTGGGCAGGGGTTTGAGCGCTGAAATAATCTCAAAATACGCACGCATCGCTGCAGCCTCATCCACCGCGCGACCTAATATGGGCTGCAGCTGCTTCAGGGTTCGCTCTTGAGTCGCAGCATTTTGTCTCAGCAATAAAGAGACCGCTGGCTTTACAGCATCAGACCAACGCTGATTCAACATTAATAAGGTGACTAATACTTCCTTGGGTTTTGTATCACCAGCTGGAGATAGGCTATCCCATGCACTTGCCGCATCGAGGGCAAGCTCGGGAGCATTGGCTGCAATGGCAATTTCCATCGCGCGCTGCGCAAGTTGAGGATCGCCGGTTTGCCGAGCAAGACTCAGGTAGGTTTGGTAGGCTAATGCTGGCTCGCCCCGCTGGAGGGCAATTTCAGAGGCCAGGATCTCAAAAACCTGTTCGCCAGTAGCGCCTTGGTTACTCTGAGCCAATGAAGCCCAGCTGAGGCAGGTGCTTGCTAGCAAGAGAGCAATAATCTTGCGAACAGGCAACAGGGCCTTGGTGAGGTGCAAATGGATTAAACGGAACATAAGCACATTCTAATCTCCGAATCTACAATTCACCTATGCCAGAACTCCCTGAAGTCGAAGTCACCCGCCTTGGTATCCAGCCACACCTTGAAGGCCAGCAGGTTACCGATGCCCACATTATTGATGGTCGATTGCGCTGGCCAGTACCCAGCAATCTCCGGACTATTCTGGCGGGCCAAACCCTACACCGCATTGAGCGCCGCGGAAAGTATTTGCTATTCCAAATGGATACGGGCCATTTACTCATCCATTTAGGCATGACTGGGGTGCTACGGGTATTACCAGTTCAAGAACCTCTGAAGCCCCATGATCGGGTTGTGGTGGTGTTTGGCAAACGCAGTTTACGTTTACATGATCCGCGTAAATTTGGTGCGGTACTGTGGCACGCCAGCAAGCGGGGTTCAATTGAGGACCATCCGCTATTGCTCAAACTAGGTACAGAACCTTTCTCAACCGATTTTGCGGGCGATCTTGGCGCTGCTGTACTTTACCGCTGCTCACGTGGTCGCAGTGTTGCTGTGAAATCATTCTTATTAGCAGGGCAGGCTGTTGTTGGAGTTGGCAATATTTACTGTTCGGAGAGTTTGTTTGAGGCCGGAATTCATCCTGCGAAACCAGCGGGTAAGCTGACTAAGCCCCAATGCGCACGTTTGGCCACCGCAGTGCGAATGGTGCTGAAAAAAGCAATTGCAGCTGGCGGTAGTACCTTACGGGACTTTGTGGATAGCGAAGGCAAGCAGGGCTACTTTACGATGCAAAGCAAAGTCTACGACCGCCGCGGTGAGCCTTGCCGGGTGTGCAAGACGCCGATTCGGCAAATTGTTCAAGGTCAGCGCTCCACGTATTTTTGCCCAGCATGCCAAAAGCGGTAATCCAGCAGGTCCCGCAAAATCCTGTTTTGATGAGATCGTTTTCAAAGCAGCTGATTCGGTGGCATACGAAACACGGACGACACGGTATGCCATGGCAAAGTATCACGGACCCCTATGCGATATGGGTCTCCGAGATCATGTTGCAACAAACCCAAGTAGCTACCGTATTGGAGCGCTACCCCAAAATGATGAAACGCTTTCCCTCGGTAGCGCATTTGGCCGGAGCCGATATCGATGAGGTGCTCGCGGAATGGAGTGGGTTGGGTTATTACTCGCGGGCGCGCAATTTACATGCCTGTGCAAAACAAGTCGTGACGCAATATCAGGGCGAGTTTCCGGCAGACCCCATTAAGCTAGAAAAGCTCAGTGGTATTGGGCGATCGACAGCGGGGGCGATTGCTGCATTTGCTTTTCGGATAAGAACGCCTATTTTGGATGCCAATGTGAAGCGTGTCTTGGCTCGGCTTTTTGGTATTACTGGCGTGCTGCAAGAAAAAAAAGTGAGTGATTCACTTTGGCAACTAGCAGCCGAACTACTTCCACGATCACCCACGCAAATGTCGGTATATACCCAAGCCTTAATGGATTTTGGCGCCACTTGGTGCACAGCAAAGCAACCGGTTTGTGTGACGCAAAAAGCACAGTGCCCATTTGAAGGTGCATGCCAGGCGAATGCAAGGGATCAAGTACTCGCTATTCCAAAGAAGATACCCAAAAAGAAATCACCACAATTTCAGTGTACGGTTGGCATTCTGACGTATGGCAATGCAGTGTTATTGCAAAAGCGACCCGCTAAGGCAATTTGGGGTGGCCTTTGGTCCCTGCCAGAGAGTCCGTGGCAAGAGCAAGCAGACGCTGATTCAAAAGCGCCAGCAAATGAATTAACGGGTATGCAATTGATAAATACGGTTCTCGCTAATGGAGCTGTAAAAGACACCCCTACTTTATTTGCTAGCCCAGTAACCATTGGCGCTCGCATCAAACATGTATTTAGCCACCGCATTTTGCAGATTCAGGCCTATGAAATGCCGCTCAATGCCAATGCTAAAAAAGAGTTGGAAAATGCTATTCAGCATGGTGAGATCCCATTTATTTGGGCTGAGCTTGGCGGGCTCGAGCAGTATGGACTTGCTCAGCCAATCAGGCAGCTTTTGGAAGGGTGGAATCGAGTTCGCGATGCCGCTGAATCAGATCAATGCGGCCATGCAGTTCCGATCGATTTGAAAAATAAGCCATGAGTTGGTCAACCAAGAAAACGGAGCGGTGTTGCCCTCCGGTGCAGCCAATGGCTACCGTTAAATAGCTGCGGCCGTCGGCAATGTAGCTCGGAAGCCACTTCTCAATAAAATCAATAATGTCCTGTTCCATGCTCTTTACTACAGGAAGGTCTCGTAAAAAGGCTTTCACGGGTTCATCGTGTCCTGTTAGTGGACGTAATACTTTGTCGTAATGGGGGTTGGGAAGGCAACGCACATCAAAAACCAAATCCGCCTCACTGGGCACTCCCTTTTTAAAACCAAAGGATTCCAAAATTAAAGTGAGTCCATTGGGCTTTTCTTTAAGCAGATCATGAATCCAGGTGCGTAGGGTATGCGATGGAAGATTGCTGGTGTCGATGCTATGCGCCTGCTCTCGAAGCGGATCGAGCAAGCTGCGTTCTCGCTCGATGGCCTCGATGATAGTGGCAGATTGATTCTGCTGCGCGCAAACGGCAGCAGACAAGGGATGGCGACGACGCGTCTCTGAAAACCGCTGCACCAAGGTATTGGTATCGGCATTCAGAAATAAAACTCGAACTTGGTGCTTTGTGCGAATTGCTTCTAAAAGAGTCGGCAGCTCTGAAATCGATTGGCCGCGGCGCGCGTCAATTGCAACGGCAATGAACTCACGCCCTTCCTTTTCCATCGCAGTGATGAGGTTTTCCAAAAGCGGTACCGGCAGGTTATCGACACAATCGTAACCACTGTCTTCAAACGCCTTGAGAGCAACCGATTTACCTGAACCAGAGATGCCGGTGATCAGATGAATTTGCATACTAGATCAAACGCCCTTGAATCTTCGGCTCTTCTGCCTCAGTAATCATTTGTACCCGCTGCCGTTCAATAAATTCTTTGAGCGTGTCGATGCCCCGCAACTGCAAAATAGTATTGCGGACTGCTGCCTCGACAAGCACAGCTAAATTTCGTCCGGCCGCCACTTGAATCTTCACGGTGCGGATGGGCGTTCCCAATACGTCAATAAATTGGGCATCAATCGGCAGGCGCTCAAACTCACCATCATTACGGCGAACCAATTGAACAATTAGTCGAAGCTTTAACTTGCGGCGTACGGCTGTTTCGCCAAAAATAGTCCGAATATCCAAAAGACCAAGTCCACGCACCTCCAGTAGGTCCCGCAGAATCACGGGGCAACGCCCCTCAATGTAGTCAGGACCTAAGCGCGCAAAATCCACTGCATCATCGGCGACAAGACCATGACCGCGGGATATCAGCTCCAAACCTAATTCACTTTTGCCTAGGCCTGACTCACCCATGATGAGAACCCCTAAACCCAAAATGTCCATAAAAACGCCGTGCATCGTGACTTGCGGAGCACCAATTTTTGTTAGGTAGGTTCGTAGGTGGTCAATAACCTCAGCGGCAGATACGGGGGTGGTGAACAAGGGGGTTGAAGAGCGCTGACAAAAGAGCTCTAAATCTGTATCGACTGCGCGACCATCAGCCACAATCACGCATGGTGGGGTTTTGGACAGCAAATTGGCAATTTGTGCGTGCCGTTGCTCAGCAGTTAAGTCAGCGTGGTAATCCACTTCTTGCTCGCCAAAAATTTGGATGCGGCTGGGGTGAATTAAATTGAGGTGGCCAACTAGGTCAGAGGAGGCTGCCGCTGCACGTACTGCTTCTGTTGGGAATTTACGATCCGAGCCTTCTAGACCACGAATCCAAGACAGCTTGAGGGCAGAAACATTGTCATCAAAAATCTGAAGCGCGGTGAGGCCCTCAAGCAGCAGATGTTGTGACATAAATCAAGCACTCCATTCCTGAAGAAGCTGACATACCTTTTCAGGATCATCTTCGCTACTTATTCTGTCGCGGGTATTGGGATCCGAAAGAAGTTGTGCAATCGAAGAGAGAATTTCGAGATGCTGTTGCGTTGCTTTTTCTGGTACGAGTAAAAAAATAAGTATCGAAACAGGGAGACCATCGTGGGCAGAAAATTCAATTGGCTCACTGAGTCGAATTAAAGCGGCCACCGGCTCTTTTAATCCCTTAACTCTGCCATGCGGTATAGCAACTCCTGCACCTAAGGCAGTCGAGCCTAGGTCCTCTCGCGCATCTAAAAATGAAATAATCAGATCGGAATCAAGATCAAGCCGCTTACTGAAAAGGGAGCCTGCAGTTGCAAAGGCTTCAGACCTGTTTTTGGCAGGACTATGAAGCGCAATGCAGTCTGTGGTGAAAAGATCAAGTAGGTCATTCATATGAAATTCATTATATGACTAGCCTGGTTAATCTGCTTATTCCGGGTGTTTTTCGTGGTGGTGGTCCTGCACCTTTTCTTTGTGCTTTACCACTTGCCGCTCTAGCTTACTAACAGAAGCATCAATCGCATGATACAGATCCGCGTTATGCGCTTCGGCATACAAATCCTTGCCTTTGAGGTGAATGGTGATTTCAGCGGTTTGCCGCAAGTCTTTCTCTTTGGCATTGTCAATCATCAAAAAGATAGTCGCATCAATGACGTGATCAAAGTGCTTGCGTATCTTTGTCATACCGACTTCAATGTGAGTTCGCATTGCTGGTGTAACTTCAAAATGACGGCTGTTGATTTTTAAGTTCATAAGCAATACCTCCAGAGTAGATGCGAAGCTCTAGTAAATCACATTTACCGCAAATTACATACGGAAATTTTCACCCAGGTAGACACGCCTAACCGCATCATTCTCGATGATTTCATCCGGTTTGCCTGCAGCAAGGACGCTACCCTCGCTAATAATGTAAGCGTGGTCACATATACCCAAGGTTTCCCGCACATTGTGGTCTGTGATCAAGACCCCAATTTGCCGGTCGCGCAAAAAACGAACGATGCGCTGAATTTCCCCAACAGCTATGGGGTCAACGCCTGCAAATGGTTCATCCAGTAAGATAAATTTAGGTTGCAGGGCGAGTGCCCGAGCAATTTCAACGCGACGTCGCTCACCACCCGATAGTGACAGTGCTGGATTGTTGCGTAAATGGGTAATTTGTAACTCCCCTAAGAGTTCATCCAAACGCGCTCGAATTTCTTTTTTCGAAAGCGCCTTGCCGCCCTGAACTTGCAACTCCAATACGGCTTGAATATTCTCAGCCACATTCAGTTTACGAAAGACCGATGCTTCTTGTGGCAAATACGATAAGCCCATTCGTGCGCGTTCATGAATTGGTAAGTGGCTAATTTCTTTTCCGTCCAAATTAATATTGCCGCCATCCAGGGGAACAAGACCAACAATCATGTAAAACGACGTTGTCTTACCGGCGCCGTTTGGGCCAAGCAAACCAACTACCTCACCGCATTTCACTTCAATGGAGACATCCCGTACGACGGTTCTCGAGCCATAGCGCTTTTGCAGGTTGCTTGCGATCAGTGTTGGGGTGATGGGGGTGGCTACAGACGCGGTGTTCATTGAATTAATACTTTACTACGGGGCGCCAAAATAGCCCGAGAAGATGGGGGCGCGCTTTTGGGGTGATTGGCGGGCGGACTCACGCGGTATTCTTGGGTATCGTCACGGTATTCTATTTTGCCGCCGCGTAAATGGTCTCGCATTTGCATATTCAGTAAACGCTTCATGCTGGCATCGCCAAGCAAAATCAGTACTTCCTGTTTGCCGTTGTAATTGACGTTTTTACCAAAGCCTTGCATAAATTCATTCGCAAGCCCTTCGCGACGTTGCCTAAACGTAGCAAGCGTTTTCGCATCCCCTTTGACTTCAATAAATTGATAGCCTTCCGGGTCAACCAGAATGTCGCCCTTATCCCCGGTCACCACAATACTGCCCTTAATTAAGAGAATATCGCCTTGCAGTTTGTATTTTTGCTCGACTTCATTAATCGACACCGACTCTGCATTCAGAATTAATGGCTTATCCTGATCTGCCTTTTCTGCTTGCGCAAGACCGGTTACTAAATTGAGCCCAAAAAATACAAAAGGCATGATGAGGGAGGCCGATCGCATATTCATCCGTCTTATCGGGTTCCTTGCTGTGCAGGTTCGATGCGTCCTTTGACGGTGCCAAGTAATTGCATGCTTTGCTGCACATTATCAAATACACCACCTTCATTGGATTGCATAATAGATAGACCTTGCTCGAGCTCTACTGGCTTATCCGTTGTGATGATGTCGTCATTAATTAAGACTTGAAAGTAGCTCGACTTTGCCAACATATAAGGGCTGGCCTTTTGGGTTTCGCTTCCACTTTGCGGTGGCCGGTAAATTTCGACATTGTCGTAAAGATCAAGAATACTTAAGTCACCATCGATGTGTCCGCGTTTAGCACGCACTGTGACAGGTGCTTTATCGGGACTAAACAAGCGCATTCGGGGTTGCATGAGATCAATCGATGCATCATCATCGTAATGAATCAACTCTTTAGCCAAAATACGGTATTTGGTTTGTCCTTGCTCATTTAAATAAGAGAGCGTGCCATTTTTGATGCTGTAATCCGGCTCATGTAAGCGCGGACGCTCAATGACGTTTGCTGCTGGCGGCGTATTTTTTTGTACGAGCCAGAACGTAGCTAAGGTCAAGCCACCCATTAAAAGTAATGGCATCAGGCGCAGTATGGTGCGCACAATACCAAGCTTGACTTGGGCTACGCTTATCTGCATTTAGTTGCGCGCCTGACTGAGGAGTTCCTCGTAGCGATTTTGCGCTTTGAGAATCAGGTCGCATAGTTCGCGAACAGCGCCGGCGCCACCCATATTTGTGGTAACAAAGTGAGCAAAGTCACGGACGGCTTGGTGCCCCTGTGCTGGGCAAACGCGCAGTCCAGCATGTTTCATCATCGGCAAATCAGGCCAATCATCGCCCATAACGGCACAATCCGCAGCTGTAAGCGCTGTATGTTTCAATAGCTCATTGAGAGCGATTGCTTTGTTCTCTACCCCCATAAATACATGCTTAATCCCTAGCTCCTCGCAGCGAGCGAGCACCATTTTGGAGTTTCTGCCGGTAATGATGGCCGTTTCGATACCGCATTGTTGCAATAGCTTTATCCCAAGTCCATCTTGTATATCAAAGGCTTTAAGGAATTCATTGCCATCCTGCCCAAAAAATACTTGGCCATTGGTGAGAACACCATCGACATCTAAAACCAGTAACTTGACGTTTGCCGCCCGCTCCCATGCCTGCGGAAATTGCACAGAAGGGTTAGTTTGGTGTGGATTAAATGCAATCGGCATGAGATGAACAAGGCTTCTTAGAGTACTTTGGCAGCAAACAAATCATGCAGATTAAGCGCGCCTAATAGGTGGCCGCGTGGATCGGTGACAAGCAAATGATTAATGCGATGCTTTTCCATCATCTCAATCGCTTCTTCAGCCAGCAGTTCAGGCGGAATGGTGTGGGGTTTGCTGGTAACTGCATCCTTTAGCGTGACCCCAGTCAGGTCAGTTGATTTTTCAAGCAAGCGGCGCAGATCCCCATCGGTAAAAATACCGGCGACTGTCGAGTCCGAAGCCAGCATAACAACCATCCCCATTTTCTTAGCCGTCATTTCTAAAAGGGCAGCTGGTAGGTTTGCGTCAATCGAAATACTCGGGGTTTCTGCAAGGCTGCGCATTACATCGCTGACATACATCAACTGCTTGCGTCCAAGACGTCCTCCGGGGTGCGAGCGAATAAAGTCTTCTGCCTGAAAGCCGCGGGCATCGAGCAAGGCCACTGCCAATGCATCACCCATTGCAAGGGCGGCTGTTGTGCTGCTCGTGGGGGCGAGGTTAAGGGGGCAGGCTTCTTTTTCCACGCCGGTATCCAGATGCGCATCTGCCAATTTCGCTAGCGATGATTCGGGCTTGCCGGTGAGGGCAATTAGTTTGGCGCCGGTGCGCTTGATGATCGGGATGATGGTCAGTAATTCATCGGTTTCGCCCGAGTTCGAGAGGGCAACAAATACATCGTCGCGCGTCACCATGCCAAGGTCACCATGACTTGCTTCGGCCGGATGCACAAAAAAGGCGGGGGATCCGGTAGAGGCAAATGTCGCTGCAATTTTGCGGGCGATGTGGCCTGATTTACCAATACCGGAAACGACAATACGGCCACTGCAATGCTGCAATAAATCAATCGCCAAAGTAAAGGCATTTGCGCCTGCGCCCTCAAGGCGGTTGCGCATGGTAATTAGCGCCTCTGCCTCAATCGTGAGGGTATCGCGCGCGAGCTTTAAGGTTTGTTCTTGCGTCTTCGCTATCATGGGATGAGTATATGCCGTCAGTCCTTCAATTAACCCTCATTTTGCTGGCCTCCGGTGTCGCCGGAGTCCTTATTTTCCGCTATTTTGGCTTACCGCCAATTTTGGGCTATTTGGCTATTGGGGTTTTGATCGGTCCCAAAGCCTTTGGAATTGCCAGCGACTCCGAAACCGTTAAGTATTTAGCCGAGTTTGGGGTGGTTTTTTTGATGTTTTCGATTGGCCTGGAATTTAACCTGCAAAAGCTGCGGGCAATGCGCTCCATCGTTTTTGGTTTGGGGGCTAGCCAGGTAGCCCTAACCATGGGCCTGACCGTGCTGACTGGCTTTTTGCTCAGCTGGGTTTATCCGATCAGTTGGCAGGCTGCATTGGCTTTGGGCGGTGCGCTTTCGATGTCCTCTACTGCAATAGTGACCAAACTGTTGTCCGATCGGGGTGAGCTAGAGACCGAGCATGGCCGCAATGTCATTGGCGTTCTTCTCTTTCAGGATTTGGCGGTGGTTTTTCTGTTGATCTTATTGCCTGCCTTGGGAAAGGATCCCAAGGACCTGTTTGTCGCATTGGGTATTGCCTTAGTAAAGGTATCTATCGCTTTATTTTTAATCTTCTTTGTTGGTCGCAGAATTATGAGTCGGTGGTTTAGGCTGGTTGCGCAATTCCGTTCCCAAGAATTATTCATGCTCAATTTACTGTTGATTGTGTTGGGCTTGTCAGCCATCACCGAGCATTTAGGCTTATCACTGGCTTTGGGGGCCTTCTTGGCTGGTATGTTGATTTCTGAAACACCGTTTCGCCATCAGGTAGAAGAGGACGTTAAACCCTTCCGAGATGTCCTCTTAGGTCTGTTTTTCATCACGGTAGGCATGCTGTTAGATCTCCACGTGATTTTGGATCAATGGGTCTTGGTACTTACTTTATTGGCAGCAATAGTTGTGATCAAGTTCGCCATGATCGCCGCTTTAGCAAGAGCCTTTGGTGCCAGCGCGGGCGTGGCGATTCGAACCGGTTTGTGTTTATGCCAGGCCGGTGAGTTCGGTTTTGTACTACTCAATCAAATTGATGGCCTCAGGATGATTGATCCAGCCTTAAGTCAGGCATTACTTGCGGCGATGTTGATATCGATGTTTGGTGCACCATTCTTAATTCAATACAGCGATCGGATTGCATTGCGGTTTGCACGCAGCGAGTGGCTATTGCAGTCTTTAGCCTTGACGCGTGTGGCTGCTAAAAGTGTGCGCAATGAAAACCACATCATTATTTGTGGTTTTGGTCGTGCGGGTCAAAGCTTGGCGCGCATGCTTGAACAAGAAAAGATTCCCTATATTGCTTTGGATTTAGATCCCGATCGGGTCGCCGAGGCCAGCATGGCAGGGGATCAGGTGGTCTATGGTGACTCGAGTCGCGAGAATTACTTAGTGTCTGCGGGAATAGCTCGAGCCAAAGCCGTTGTAGTCACTTTTGCGGATACAGCGGCAAGCTTAAAGGTGCTGCACCAGGTCGAGCGCTTGCGCCCTGGTATGACCATACTGGTTCGAACTAAAGATGATGCTGATCTAAAAAAACTCGAAGCTGCTGGAGCAACCGAAGTCGTACCTGAGTTAATTGAAGGCTCCCTCATGTTGGCATCCCATGTATTGCTCATTATGGGTATACCCATGCGTAAAGTAGTGCGCCGCTTAGCCGAAGCCCGGGAGGCGAGGTATGGCTTGCTACGTGGCTATTTTCGGGGGTCTGAGGGGGATGATTTCGATGTCAATGAATCATGGAGACTACACACCGTAACACTTGTTCCTGGATCGCAAGTCATTGGCCAAACTCTGGAAGAAGTTAATTTAGAGATGGAAGGTGTCGCTATTCAAGCGGTACGGCGAAAAGTAGTTGGGGAGGATTACATTAAGCTAGACCTCGATCCAGATTTACGTTTAGCTGAAAACGATATTCTCGTACTATCAGGCAGCTCGGAGTCGATCGATATTGCTGAAACGCAACTGCTCGATCGACCGTCGTAACTAAGCTGCCACTTTCTTTGCTTTGACTTTGGCGGGCCTTGTTTTTAGCAGTGGGGCAAGATAATGCCCCGTAAAACTACCTGGATTTTTGGCGACATCTTCAGGGGTGCCGGTTGCAATAATCAAGCCGCCGCCAGCACCGCCCTTCGGCCCTAAATCAATAATCCAGTCTGCGGTTTTAATTACATCCAAATTGTGCTCAATGATGACAATCGTATTGCCCTGTTTTTTGAGCGTATGAATCACGGTCAACAAGAGTTGAATGTCGTGGAAATGCAACCCTGTCGTTGGCTCGTCCAAAATGTAGAGGGTTCTGCCGGTATCGCGTTTCGAGAGTTCAAGCGATAGTTTCACGCGCTGGGCTTCACCACCTGAGAGTGTCGTCGCGCTTTGGCCGAGCTTGACGTAGCCCAAACCAACATCCAGCAAGGTTTTGAGTTTGCGTTTGACTACGGGCACTGCTTCAAAAAATTCATGTGCCTGCTCGATCGTCATAGCCAAGACTTCGTGAATGTTCTTTCCTTTATAACGAATGTCTAAGGTTTCGCGGTTGTAGCGCTTACCGTGGCAAACATCGCAGGGGACGTATACATCCGGTAAAAAGTGCATTTCTACCTTGAGAACACCGTCGCCCTCGCAGGTCTCACAGCGACCCCCTTTTACGTTAAAAGAGAAACGACCGGCCTCATAGCCACGCTCGCGTGAGGCGGGTACGCCAGCAAAGAGCTCACGAATGGGTGTGAACAAGCCCGTATAGGTTGCTGGATTGGACCGTGGTGTTCGGCCAATCGGGGACTGATCAACGCTAATGACCTTATCAAAATGCTCAAGTCCCTCAATCGCTTTATGCGCTGCCGGCTCCGCATTCGACTTGTAGATGTGGTGTGCAACCGCATGATGCAAGGTGTCATTGATCAGGGTTGACTTGCCAGAACCCGATACGCCCGTCACACAGGTGAGCAACCCCACTGGGATTTCAGCAGTAACGGATTGCAAATTATTGCCCGTTGCACCAATGATCTTTAAAAATCGATCGCCAACCGGGATGCGTTTTTCAGGTACTTCGATACGCTCGCGTCCAGCTAAATAGGCGCCCGTGAGCGAATTGGGGTTCGCTTCCACTTCGGCAGGTGTGCCTTGTGCCACCACTCGGCCGCCGTGAACGCCCGCACCCGGACCAATATCAATCACGTGGTCGGAAGCACGAATCATGTCTTCGTCGTGCTCAACCACGAGCACACTGTTGCCTAAATCACGCAGGTGTTTGAGGGTACGAATTAAGCGGTCGTTGTCGCGTTGATGCAGTCCAATCGAGGGCTCGTCCAGCACATACATCACGCCAGTTAGACCGGAGCCAATTTGCGAGGCCAGGCGAATACGCTGGGCTTCACCACCCGAAAGGGTGTCGGCACTGCGTTCGAGTGAGAGGTAATCGAGGCCAACGTCGTTTAAGAAGGTTAAGCGGGAGCTAATCTCCTTCACAATTTTGTCGGCGATTTCCCGTTTTGCTCCTTTGAGCTGAAGGGCTTCGAAATACTCTTTGGCTTCTTTGAGGGGAAGTGCGCTGATTTCAAAAATACCGCGCGACTGCTTGCCGTCACCTACTTTGACAAAGCGCGCTTCACGGCGCAGGCGTGTGCCATTGCAGTCGGGGCATGAGCGAACATTTTGATAGCGCGATAGCTCTTCGCGTACCGCCATCGATTCGGTTTCGCGGTAACGGCGTTCAAAGTTCGCCACAATGCCTTCGAAGGGGTGTTGCCGCACGCTTAACTTGCCACGCTCATTCAAATACTCAAAAGCAATATTGGTGTCGCCGGATCCCATTAACACCAGGTCTTGTGCCTTTTTGGTCAGGTTCTCAAACGGTTTCTCAATATCAAAGCCAGCATGCTTTGCTAGAGTCTGTAGCAGCTTGAAGTAAAACTGATTGCGGCGATCCCAGCCCTTAATTGCGCCGGAGGCCAGCGATAAATCCGGGTGCGCCACAATGCGCTTGGGATCAAAAAAGGAAATGTGACCTAAGCCATCACACGAGGGGCAGGCACCCATCGGGTTATTAAATGAGAAAAGCCGGGGCTCGAGCTCTTGCAGTGAGTAAGAGCAAATCGGGCATGCAAACTTACTGGAAAAAATCGTATCAACGCCGGTATCCATATCGACAATCATGGCCTTGCCATCTGCTAAGCGCAGGGCGGTTTCGAAGGACTCAGCTAAGCGCTGTTGAATATCGGGACGAACCTTAATGCGATCCACCACAACCTCAATCGAGTGCTTGTCGGTTTTTTTCAGTTTGGGCAGCTGATCTACTTCAAAGATCTCGGCTTTTGCCGTGTTGGTAGTGCCGCCACCCGAGCGCACCCGAAAGCGCACAAAGCCCTGAGCCTGCAGGTCCTGAAACAGGTCTACAAACTCACCCTTACGTTCACTAACGACGGGCGCCAAAATCATGAGCTTGGTTTCAGGCGGTAGTGCCATGACCGTATCGACCATTTGCGAAACGCTTTGCGCTGCCAAGGCCAGATTGTGTTCTGGGCAATGCGGTGTGCCGGCTCTGGCAAATAAGAGTCGCAAATAGTCATGGATTTCCGTGACCGTACCTACAGTAGAGCGGGGGTTATGACTGGTTGCTTTTTGCTCGATCGAAATCGCGGGGGATAGGCCTTCGATGACATCCACATCCGGCTTTTCCATCAGTTGTAGAAATTGACGGGCATAAGCAGACAGCGACTCGACGTAGCGACGCTGTCCCTCGGCATAGAGGGTATCAAATGCCAGCGAGCTTTTACCGGAGCCCGAGAGGCCGGTTAGGACGACTAATTTCTCCCTAGGAATATCTAAATTGATATTTTTCAGGTTGTGCGTACGGGCACCGCGGATCTTGATTTCGTTATTCATGGTTTTTAGGCGTAACTTGTTAATATAGCCTTTTCCCATGAATTCTTCTGAACTTCGATCCACTCTAGCCTTGGCGGGCATATTTGGCCTGCGGATGCTCGGCCTTTTTCTGCTATTGCCGGTATTTAGCTTGCATGCAGAGGGCTTGCCTGGTGGCGACCGTGCCTTTTTGGTGGGTTTGTCCCTGGGCATGTTCAATATTGTTCAGGCCTTCTTTCATATTCCGCTGGGCGCACTGTCTGATCGGATTGGCCGGCGGCCAGTTGTGGTGGGGGGTCTGATTTGCTTTGTGCTGGGCGCCCTGATTGCGGCTAGCCACGATGATTTGCTGTGGATTGGTATTGGACGCGGGCTAATGGGCGCGGGCGCGATTTCAGCAGCGATTTCAGCCTGGGTTGCTGATCTAGTAAGTGAAAAGGTACGAACCATGGCCATGGCGATTGTGGGTGGCAGCATTGCCATTTCATTTGCGCTTTCCTTGGTCTTAGCCGCCCCAATTTATCGCTGGATTAACTTAGACGGGATGTTTTTGCTCTTGGCCGCAATGGGCTTTGTGGCGATTTTGGTTGCCCTTTGGTATGTGCCGACCCCAGAGAAAAAAACCATTCCGCAGCACACGCCCTTTTTTGACATTTTGCGACGCCCAGAACTGATGCGTTTGAACGTAGGTGTTTTTGTTCTCAACGCAACACAAGTAGCCATGTTTTTAGTCGTGCCGCGTTTATTGGTCCAAATGGGCTTTCCACTCGCGCGCCATTGGGAAATCTACCTTCCGGTGTTACTTATCTCGTTTGCGTTGATGGCACCCATTTTGATTCTGGGTGAAAAAAAGCAACGCCTTCGCGTTGCCGTATTGGTCGCCATTGGCCTCTTATTCATTTCGCAAGCGGTCTTTATCGAAGCCACTACCATTTTGTTAATTTCGGTAGCCTTGTTGATTTACTTTGTCGGATTTAATTTACTCGAGGCATTGCAGCCATCGCTCGTATCGCGCTGGGCGCAAGACTCTAAAGGTACGGCGCTTGGCATTTACAACACCACCCAGTCCCTAGGGCTCTTTTTTGGTGCTGCGGTTGGTGGTTTGGTAACCCAATACTTTGGTGAGTTATCAGTGTTTATGCTGGGAATGGCACTCATTTTTGCCTGGCTTATAATTGCTTGGTCGATGCGCGAGCTACCCGCAAAGGGCCTTCCTAAGGAAGCTCCAGCCGCATAAACAGACAAGTTGACTACTTACCCGTTGTACAAGCCTCATCAATATTAGTGCATTGATTTACATTTTTTTCACATACATTTTCTTCGGGAGACACCATGGCTTCGGTAAATAAAGTCATCATCGTGGGTAACATTGGACGGGACCCAGAAACACGTTATATGCCTAGCGGCGACGCAGTAACCAATATTTCAGTAGCCACATCGGATCGCTACAAAGACAAGCAAACCGGTGAGATGAAAGAAACCACAGAGTGGCATCGCGTTGCATTTTTTGGCAAGCTTGCTGAGATAGCGGGGCAGTACCTCAAAAAGGGATCGCAGGTGTACGTCGAAGGCCGTTTGCGTACACGCAAGTGGGCTGATGCCAGCGGTCAAGAAAAATACTCCACCGAGATTGTCGCGGACTCGATGCAGATGTTGGGCTCGAAGATGTCTGGTGGCGGCGAGGGTGGCGAAAGCTACTCGCGTCCTAAGTCGTCTGAGTCATCGAACTCGGCACCAGCGCCTACAGCAGCATCGCTCGGCGCAATGGACGACGATATTCCGTTTTAAATAAGCACTACTGTCTGGCGTGGCGTATGTTGTCAGGCCAGACAGCGTTGTAATCCGTTCGGAAGGGATTGATATCGAGGCCACCCCGCCGGGTATAGCGCGCAAAGACCGATAACTTTTCTGGTTTGCACTGTCGCTTGATATCGCAAAAAATGGTTTCTGCACAGTGCTCATGAAATTCCCCGAGCTCTCGAAACCCAATTAAATAACGCAGTAAACCCTCTTCTTCAATCGGCCTGCCTTGGTAGCGAATTTGAATGCTGGCCCAGTCGGGCTGTCCAGTAACCGGGCAATTGGATTTAAGTAAATGCGACACCACGCATTGCTCTATAGGGGAGCTAGTGTGATCCGCTTTCAATAAGAATGGACCTGCTGTTACCTTGGGATCAATTTGAATATCAAGTCGATCGAGCAAAGCCCCATCCATTTCCCGCATACCCCGTTTTGAAACGTGCTCCGCAGTAAACATCCGCATCCGAATCGGAGCTCCTGCAACCGCCGACAAATCAGCCACGACGCGTTCGCGCAGCACCGTTTCATCTGCAATGCGTTCATTGTTGAGGCTATTCAAAAAGAGTTTGAAGGATTTGGACTCGATCATGCAAGGTGAGTCTGCGGGGATTTCAAACTCAGCTAAAGCAATTTGTGGCTTGCCTTTTAAATTGAGCCAGCTGAGCTCAAAGGCATTCCACAGATCAACGCCAAAAAATGGGAGCGCGCTAGGTGTGCTCAGGCCGAGCTTTGCCCGGTTTTCTGCGCGCGGAATCGGAAACAGCACACTGGGATCGTAGTGCTGGGGGTATGCAATTTCTTTGCCAAGTGGCAAGCGGGAGGAGTCGGAATAGCTCATGGAGAAAGTGGGTAAATCGAATTAACTACTGGATTTTGGGCGGTTCGCAACCCCCGAAACCACGTGCCCAGTGGGCGCAACCGAAGCGGCCGAGTTGCAATGCCCTGTTTGATCGTCAAAGAAAAAATCGGGCTCGAATTCGCGCAGGAACTCACTTTTGGAAAGGCCGCCTAAGAACATCGCTTCATCGACATCGATGCCCCAATTCATGAGGGTGCGAATCGCTCGTTCATGCGCAGGAGCAGAGCGCGCAGTCACTAATGCAGTACGAATGCGCATGCCATGTGCGGCTTGTGTACCAGACTGACTTTGCAGGCGGTGTAGGGCTTCCAGCAAGGGCTTGAAAGGGCCCGGCGGTAATGGAATCGCTACCTTTTTGCTTTCGTGATCAACAAATGCTTCTAGCCCGCTACTCTGAAATACTTGCTCTGCTTCGTCTGAAAACAAAACGGCATCACCGTCAAAGGCAATGCGGATTTCATTGGGATGCGATTCGGCGGTTTTGCTGGACTCGGGGTAGACACGCGCAGCCGGAAAGCCAGCGTCAATCGTCGCCCGCACATCATCTTCATTGGCCGATAAAAATAAATTTGCCTGTAATGAGCGCAGGTAATGGTAGGGCGGTCTGCCGCGGGTAAATACGCCACGCTCCAAGCGAAGCTGGTGATGCTCGGCAGAGCGGAATACGCGCAAGCCGCTGACTGGATCATTACGTGACAAGATCACTACCTCGACGCGTTGCTCATCACCTTGATTAAATGCCAGTAGTTTTTGCACCAGCGGAAAGGCAACGCCCGTTTGCGCTGGCATGGCCAATCGATCCAGTTGCAGCTTCATATAGGCGCTGTCATCGCTGGTTTCAAACAGGCGATTCTCTTCTTCAAAGTCAAAGAGCGCGCGCGATGAAATCGCAACAACGAGTTTTCCGGTCAGGCTATATGACATTCCGTTCCGTTACTTTAAGAACAGCTGGTAAGCGGGGTTCGCACTTTCATTCCAGTGCGGATAGCCGAGGGAGGCTAAGAAGGCTTGAAATTGCTTCTGCTCATTTTTGGGCACTTGAATGCCAACCAGAATACGGCCGTAGTCCGCGCCATGGTTTCGGTAATGAAACAGGCTGATATTCCAATTGGGCGCCATGCTAGTTAAAAAGCGCATTAAGGCACCAGGACGCTCAGGGAACTCAAATCGATACAGCAATTCATCGTGCGCTAAGGGAGAGTGACCGCCGACCATGTGCCGCAGATGCGATTTAGCAAGTTCGTCGTGGGTTAAATCAATCGTCGCAAATCCTGCTTTAGCAAAGTGCTTAGCGATCTCGATGCTGTCGCCTGACTTTTGCGTACCAATGCCAACAAAAATATGGGCTTTGGCTTGATCAGCAATGCGGTAATTAAACTCCGTTACATTGCGTTTGCCGAGTAATTGACAGAAGCGCTTAAAGGACCCTCGCTCTTCTGGAATGGTGACGGCAAATACAGCCTCCCGGAACTCACCCACATCGGCGCGCTCGGCCACGAAACGCAGGCGACTGAAATTCATATTGGCGCCGCATGCAATCGCAACCAAGGTTTTGTCTTTTACTTTTTTCGTTTCAACGTATTTCTTGAGGCCAGCAATCGCGAGTGCGCCTGCAGGCTCCAAAATGCTGCGCGTATCAGTAAACACATCGTTAATGGCGGCACAAATTTCATCGGTGTCGACGGTAATGATGTCATCGACCACGCGTTTGCAGATGCGGAAGGTTTCTTTGCCGACTACCTTGACAGCGGTGCCGTCCGAAAACAAACCAACCTCTTTTAATTCGACACGACGGCCGGCCTTGAGTGACTGACGCATGGCATCGGAATCGGCCGCTTGTACGCCAATGATTTTGGTTTCGGGGCGAACGGCTTTGACGTATTCGCCGATGCCGGCAATCAGGCCACCACCACCGATGGCCACAAAAATGGCATCAATTGGCGCCTGGTGCTGTTGCAAAATTTCTTGGGCGATGGTTCCTTGGCCAGCGATGACATCTGGATCATCAAAGGGGTGAACAAAACTTAATCCCCGTTTTTTCTCTAATCCCTTGGCATGATCAAAGGCATCGCTATACGATTCGCCAAACAAGACAAGCTCCGTCCAAGAGCCGCCGCGTGCCTTGACTGCATCGATTTTGACTGCAGGGGTCGTTACTGGCATTACGATCACTGCCTTGCATTTCATTTTGGCGGCGGCGAGGGCTACGCCCTGGGCATGGTTTCCGGCCGAGGCGGCGATAACGCCGTGCTTGAGGGCCGCAGGGCTCAGTTGCGCCATTTTGTTGTATGCGCCGCGCAGCTTAAACGAGAAGACAGGTTGGTTGTCCTCTCGTTTCAGGAGAATTTGATTGCCCAGGCGTTGCGTTAGAGCCGGCGCCAGCTCCAATTCAGTCTCACGGGCGACGTCGTAAACACGAGCCGTTAATATTTTCTTTAAATAGTTGATTGCCATGCAATGAGCGTACCACGGATAGCTCCTAAGCCCTTAGTTTTGCAAGGTTTTATTGGTGTCTTCAGCCGAATTGGGGAATTCCTGTCAGTATCGGATTACTCCTTTAAAATGCCTATTTAACGAACCCTACTTCATGAACGCCCCACTCGGATTAAATCAATTGCTCACTGCTGAGGCTGGGGAGCCCCGTTTACGGGAAATTCCGTACAACTACACCTCATTCTCAGACCGTGAAATCGTCATTCGCCTGTTAGGGCCGGAGTCCTGGCGCGTGCTGGATTCGCTTCGCGGCGTTCGTAAAACAGGCCGTTCAGCTCGCATGCTATTTGAGGTATTGGGCGACATTTGGGTCGTGCAGCGCAATCCCTATTTGCAAGACGATTTATTGGACAACGCCAAGCGCCGCCGGATGCTGATCGATGCGCTTTGGCATCGCCTGGGCGAAGTCGAAAAAAGAATGACTGGCGATTCGGCCGAGCAAGTTGAAATTTTGGTGAAAGCAGCGCGATCTGCGGTTGAGTCGTTTGAGCAGAATTTTGAAACAGTCGCCCAGTTACGCAAACGCGCAATCAAAGTATTGGGTCACCATACCGCGCTCGACAACGTCGCCTTTGACGGCATGTCGCGGGTTGCGCATGTGACGGATGCAACCGATTGGCGAGTTGAGTATCCCTTCGTGGTTTTGAAGCCAGATACCGAAGCGGAAATACCAGGCTTAGTTAAAGCCTGTATTGAGCTGGGACTCACGATCATCCCACGCGGGGGTGGCACTGGCTACACCGGCGGCGCCATTCCCTTGTTCGCCATGTCAGCAGTCATTAATACTGAAAAGCTCGAACAAATTGACCCGGTAGTGAAAGTAACGCTGCCTGGTTTAAGTGAGGCTGTACCAACGATTTTCACAGGCGCCGGCGTGGTAACGCGCCGCGTTGCCGAGGCGGCAGAGCGAGCCGGCTTGGTATTTGCGGTAGACCCTACTTCTGCTGATGCGAGTTGCATTGGCGGTAACGTCGCCATGAATGCAGGTGGCAAGAAAGCCGTTTTATGGGGCACCGCTTTAGATAACTTGGCCAGCTGGCGCATGGTCGATCCTGAGGGAAATTGGCTCCATGTGATTCGTGTCAACCATAACTTAGGCAAAATTCATGAGGCCGATTCGGCGCAGTTTGATTTGATCTGGTCTGATGGTTTGCAGGCCCCGGGCACAAAGGTATTGCGTCGTGAGACTCTGAATATTGAAGGCCGACGCTTTCGGAAAGCGGGTTTGGGTAAAGACGTCACCGATAAATTTTTATCGGGACTGCCGGGCGTTCAAAAAGAGGGCTGTGATGGCCTAATTACCAGCGCCACCTGGATTTTGCACCGCATGCCGCAATACATGCGCACCGTTTGCCTGGAATTCTTTGGGCAAGCGCGTGAAGCCATCCCGAGTATTGTGGAGATCAAAGCCTACCTTGATGGTTTGAGTCGAGACGGTGGCCCTATCTTGGCTGGTCTTGAGCATTTAGATGACCGTTATTTAAAAGCAGTGGGCTACGCCACGAAGTCCAAGCGTAACACTTTGCCTAAGATGGTATTGATTGGCGATATCGCTGGTGATGATGAGTCTGCTGTGGCAGCCGCAACCAGTGAAGTGGTACGCATGGCCAATTTGCGTGTTGGCGAAGGCTTTGTTGCCGTTAGCCCTGAAGCGCGCAAGAAGTTTTGGTTAGACCGGGCGCGTACCGCCGCAATTGCGCGCCACACCAATGCCTTCAAGATCAACGAAGACGTAGTGATTCCACTCGATCGTATGGGCGAATACACCGACGGCATTGAGCGCATCAATATTGAACTCTCCCTAAAAAACAAACTGCAGTTATTAGATGCGCTGGAAGCCTTCTTGCGCAAAGGCAATTTACCGCTGGGTAAGGCTGATGAAGACGATGACATCTCCTCCGCAGAAATTTTGGGTGATCGCGTAGAGGGTGCGCTGGATTTAATTCAGCAAGTGCGGGCGCGCTGGTCTAGTTGGTTGAATGACCTCGATCGTTTCTTTGCTGAGTTACAAAATTACACTTTACGTGCATCGTGGAAGACGGATGTGCGTGCGGAGCTCCGCATCATTTTTGGCGGTGCTGCCTTTGAACAGATTTTGGCGGAGCTAGAAAAGACCCACCAGGCTATTTTGCGGAAGCGTGTATTTGTAGCGCTACATATGCATGCTGGTGATGGTAATGTGCACACGAATATTCCAGTGAACTCCGATGACTACGGCATGTTGCAAGACGCGCATCGCTCGGTTGATCAAATTATGGCCTTGGCACGCTCGCTTGATGGTGTGATCTCAGGTGAGCACGGTATTGGGATTACGAAGCTCGAATACCTCACCGATGAAGAGTTAAAAGATTTCAGGGCCTATAAAAATCGGGTTGATCCGGAAGGCAGATTCAACAAGGGCAAGTTAATGCCCCATGCCGACTTGAGCATGGCCTATACGCCTAGCTTTGGCTTGATGGGTCACGAGTCCTTGATCATGCAGCAAAGTGATATTGGTGCGATTGCGGATAGCGTGAAAGATTGCTTGCGCTGTGGCAAATGCAAGCCCGTTTGCGCAACCCACGTACCCCGGGCCAATTTGCTGTACAGCCCACGCGATAAGATCTTAGCGACATCCCTGCTGATCGAAGCATTCTTGTACGAGGAGCAAACCCGAAGGGGGATTTCAATTCGCCATTGGGAAATGTTTGATGATGTAGCGGCGCACTGCACGGTCTGCCATAAGTGCGCCACGCCTTGCCCAGTCAAGATCGACTTTGGTGATGTGACCATGAATATGCGCAACCTACTGCGCAAGATGGGTCAACAGCGTTTTAATATCGGCACTGCCACATCCATGTTCTTTTTGAATGCCAGCAACCCCGATACGATTCGTTTGACACGCAAATTAGTGATTGAATGGGGTTATAAAGCCCAGCGCATCGCGAATAATTTGTTGCGCAGTTTCGCCAAAAAACAAACGGCTACGCCACCTGCAACAGTAGGTAAGCCGCCGATCAAAGAACAGGTAATCCACTTCATTAACAAGAAGATGCCGGGGAACTTGCCCAAGAAAACGGCTCGCGCCCTCTTGGATATTGAAGATGCCAATTACGTCCCAATTATTCGTGATCCAAAAATTACGACTGCAGATACCGAGGCGGTATTTTATTTCCCAGGTTGTGGCTCCGAGCGTTTGTTCTCGCAGGTAGGTTTAGCTACCCAAGCCATGCTTTGGAATGTAGGCGTACAAACCGTGTTGCCACCAGGCTATCTCTGCTGTGGTTATCCGCAGCGGGGTAACGGTGATTTTGATAAAGCCGAGAAGATGATTACAGACAATCGTGTACTGTTTCATCGGGTGGCCAATACGCTGAACTACTTGGATATTAAAACGGTGGTGGTGTCCTGTGGCACCTGCTACGACCAATTGGCGGGTTATCAGTTTGAGCAGATTTTCCCTGGATGCCGAATCATTGATATTCATGAATACTTACTGGAGAAGGGCGTCAAATTAGAGGGCGTGACGGGCGTGCGTTACATGTATCACGATCCCTGCCATTCGCCGATGAAGTTGCAAGATCCACTGAAGACCGTGAATGAGCTGATTCAGACGGAAGACAAGCAAGCCATTTTGAAGAATGAGCGTTGCTGCGGTGAGTCGGGTACCTTAGCGGTGACGCGTCCAGATATTTCCACGCAGATCCGCTTTCGTAAGCAGATTGAAATGGAAAAGGCGGCCTCCAACTTAAAAGCGGATTTCACTGGCGAGGTCAAAGTGTTAACCAGCTGCCCATCTTGTTTGCAAGGTTTGTCACGCTTTGATGCGGACAGTGCAACCACTGCCGATTACATCGTGGTTGAAATGGCGCAGCGCATCTTAGGCGACAATTGGATGCAAGATTACGTCGCCCAAGCAAACCAGGGCGGCATTGAGAGGGTATTGGTTTAATGATTCCAACAAATGTAGTGATGCACCAGCAATCCAAGGTTTTGGAGCTGAGTTATGAAAACGGTAGCGCCTATCGCCTCCCATTTGAGTTTCTTCGTGTTCTGTCCCCCTCAGCCGAAGTTCGGGGTCATGGCCCCGGTCAAGAGACTCTGCAAACCGGTAAGCGCGATGTCGGTATTAATGAACTCGAGCCTGTCGGCCACTATGCCATTCGTCCAATGTTCTCCGATGGGCATGATTCCGGATTGTTTTCATGGGAGTACTTGTATTTCCTCTGCGAAAACCAAGATGCACTCTGGAACGAGTACCTCGATAAGCTAAAGCAAGCGGGCGCAAGTCGCGATATTGCAACGGCAAAGGCAGGTCATGAAGGCCATTCCTGCGGAAGTAAATAAACACCTCAGATACGGCAATATGAATAAAACCCATTTTGGTTACCAAACGGTAGACGAGGTAGATAAGGCCGGCAAGGTCGCCGACGTCTTTCACTCCGTAGCCAATAAATACGATGTGATGAATGACCTGATGTCATTCGGTTTGCACCGCATTTGGAAAAAACTCACGATCGCCAGGGCGCAGGTTCGCCCAGGTCAAAAAGTGCTTGATATTGCAGGCGGCACTGGTGATCTAGCTTGTGCATTTGCAAAAGCTGCATGGTGGGCCAAGCACCCTGATGCCGAGGTTTGGCTCAGCGACATCAATGCCTCGATGTTGGGGGTCGGGCGCGATCGATTGCTAGACCAAGGTATGTCCTTGCCCTGCGTGCAGTTTGATGCCGAGTCCATTCCATTTCCGGCAAATCACTTTGATGTGGTGACGGTTGCCTTTGGGCTTCGCAATATGACCCACAAAGAGCGCGCTTTAAGTGAAATGCTGCGCGTGATCAAACCAGGTGGGCGGGTTTTGGTGTTGGAATTTTCAAAGCCGGATGCCATGCTGCAGCCTGTTTACGATCTGTACTCCTTTAAGGTGCTGCCCTGGTTGGGTAAAAAAATCGCCCAAGACTCCGAAAGTTACCGGTATTTAGCCGAATCGATCCGAATGCACCCCGACGCCCAAACCTTGAAAAACATGATGTTAGAGGTCGGTTTTGATGCCGTTGATACCCATAGGTTAACTGGGGGTATCGTAGCGCTCCATATTGGTATTAAATACTAACTGTAACTTTTGTAGTGGTGCATTACTGGAGATATAAAAAATGAACAAAAATGTAATTAAGGCTGTGGTCCTGACGGTCGCCTTGACCTTCTCTTCGATTGGTTATGTAGATGCCAAGCGCATGGGCAGCGGAAAAAATATGGGCCAATCCGCTCCGGTACAAAAGCAAGCGCAGCCA
>CAMDKY010000015.1 GCA_945901245.1 Polynucleobacter meluiroseus
GGGGCTTTAAGTAGTAATCGTAGAGTTTCGCTTCGGGGGTATTTGGTTCAGGGGTCCAGTTGTAGCGCCAGGTAACCACCGGTGGCATCGACATCAGAATCGATTCCGAGCGGCCACCCGACTGCAGACCAAAAATAGTGCCGCGGTCAAAAATCAGGTTGTACTCCACATAACGGCCGCGGCGGTATTCCTGAAAATCGCGTTCGGCTTGGGTGTAGGGATCCTGGTAACGACGCTCTAAGATGGGCAAGTACGCCTCAATGAATGCATCGCCAACCGCACGCGTCATGGCAAAGCTCTTTTCAAAGCCCAGTTCAGTAAAGTCATCAAAAAAGACACCACCAATGCCGCGTGGCTCATTGCGGTGTTTTAAATAAAAATATTCGTCGCACCATTTTTTAAAGCGCGGGTAGAGCTCAGGACCAAATGGATCGAGTGCATTCTTGGCGGTTTGATGAAAGTGTTTGCAGTCCTCGTCGACGCCGTAATACGGAGTCATATCAAAGCCGCCGCCAAACCACCATACCGGTTCTTTGTCTGGTGCTTGCGCAATAAAGCAACGCACATTCATGTGCGTAGTGGGCGCCTTGGGATTGCGCGGATGAAACACCAAGGAGACGCCCATGGCCTCAAAGCTGCGGCCGGCAACTTCAGGGCGATTTTGAGTAGCAGCGCCTGGCATTTTGTCGCCACGCACATGGGAAAAGCCAACGCCGCCTTTTTCAAGGATGTTGCCATTTTCTAAAATGCAGGTTCGCCCTGATCCACGCAATGGACTGTCCTCTGGTTTTTGCCAGCTGTCCGCAACAAATGCCTTGCCATCAAGTAGGCTGGTGGCCGCAACAATGCGGTCTTGTAAGCCTAAAAAGTACTCTTTTAACGCTTGTATATCAATGGGCAAAATGAACTCGCTGGAAGTAAATGGATATAAGGCTTATTTTAGGGCGTGATGACCAATATCGTGCCGATACTGCATACCATCAAAGTGGATTTGCTCAATGACTTGGTACGCTGCTTTTTGGGCGCCGCGAACCGTATCTGCCAACCCAACAACGCAGAGCACTCGGCCACCCGTGGTGCGCAATGCGCCATCGGTAACTGCAGTACCCGCATGAAAGGTAATGGCACTCTCGGTGTCTTCTGGAATGCCGGTAATGGCATCGCCTTTGCGCGGGTCATCGGGGTATTGGTGCGCTGCTAGCACAACCCCAAGGGCGGTACGGCGATCCCATTCCAGATCCACTTCATTGAGTTTGCCATCCACGGCTTTATCCAAGGCCTGTACTAGGTCGCTGCGCAGGCGTGCCATGATTGGCTGCGTCTCTGGGTCACCCATGCGGCAATTGAATTCCAAGGTCTTGATTTGGCCATTTGGGCCAATCATTAAGCCGGCATACAAAAAACCGGTGTAGGGAACGCCATCGGCTTTCATGCCCTGAATTGTCGGCATGATCACTTCACGCATGGCTTTGGCATGGATTTCTGGGGTGACTACGGGTGCCGGGGAATAGGCGCCCATGCCGCCCGTATTGGGACCTTGATCACCGTCGAGTAAACGCTTGTGGTCTTGGCTAGTAGCTAGTGCCAAGGCATTTTTGCCATCCACCAGCACAATAAAGCTAGCTTCTTCACCGCTTAAAAATTCTTCAATCACAACACGCGCCCCAGCATTGCCAAGTTTATTGTCGGCCAACATCATATCGACGGCAGCATGAGCCTCATCTGAGTTCATTGCAACAACAACCCCTTTGCCAGCAGCGAGGCCATCGGCTTTAATCACAATCGGCGCGCCCTTCAGGTCGATATAAGCATGCGCCTCTTGGACATTATTAAAGGTTTGATAGTCGGCTGTGGGAATGCCATGGCGTTTCATGAAGGCTTTCGAAAAGTCCTTCGATGATTCCAATTGCGCGGCTAACTGAGTAGGTCCAAAAATGCGCAAACCCGCATTGCGAAAGACGTCGACAATGCCTGCTGCAAGAGGCGCCTCTGGCCCAACGACGGTGAGGTGAATGCCCTCGCGTTTGGCAAAGTCGGCCAACTCCTGTAATCCTGAAATAGGGAGATTTTCAATACCGGCATTATTTTGCTTTGCAGAAGCGGTGCCGCCATTGCCTGGCGCAACAAAGACTTTTTGCACTTGCGGGGATTGGGCCATCTTCCATGCTAAAGCATGTTCGCGGCCACCGGAGCCAATAAGGAGAATCTTCATGGGATTATTTTCTAAAGGGGGTGCGTGTGTTTATTGGATGGAAGCATTCGTAAATACATCTTGAACGTCGTCCAAATTTTCTAAGACATCCAAGAGTTTTTGCATGCTATCGGCTTGATCGCCCTCAAGGCTAATATCGGTTTCAGGTCGCATCGTCACGGTGGCCAATTCCGCCTGAAAACCGGCAGCGCGCAGGGCATCCTGTACCTTCGAAAAATCCGCTACTACAGTGAGCACTTCAATCGCACCATCGTCATGGGTAATCACGTCAATTGCTCCAGCATCGAGTGCACATTCCATTAATTGATCTTCATTGGTGCCAGGGGCAAATAGCAACTGACCGCAGTGCTGAAACAAAAAGGCCACCGAGCCTTCACTGCCCATATTGCCGCCATATTTAGTAAAAGCGTGGCGTACTTCGGCAACCGTACGGGTGCGGTTATCGGTCATGCAATCGACAATGACCGCAGCACCATTGATGCCGTAGCCTTCATAGCGGATCTCCTCGTAGTTCACACCCTCAAGCGAGCCAGTACCGCGCTGAATCGCACGTTGCACATTGTCATTCGGCATATTGGAATCTTTGGCCTTATCAATTGCTAAGCGCAAGCGGGGATTGGTGGCCAAATCTCCACCACCTAATTTAGCGGCAACCGTAATTTCTTTAATGAGCTTGGTCCAAATCTTGCCGCGCTTTTCGTCCTGACGACCCTTGCGGTGCTGAATATTGGCCCATTTTGAGTGGCCAGCCATGCGCTTACATCCTTTTTGAGTAATTTTGCCTACAGAACTCAATTTTAGGCAAAATACAGGGTCTAAAGCCAAAAAGTGCAATTAATTTTATGGATTTAGTGCTGGCAAGCCGTGTGGCTTGCTTCAGAACGAAAAAATAACCCCACGCAATGGGGCATAAAACTACCAAGACAACCCACAAGATTAGGAATAGATATGAGTAAGGAAATCGTCAAAGCAATCCGCATTACCGAAACAGGCGCCCCTGAGGTCATGAAATGGGTCGATGTGGAGCTCGGCGAACCCGGTCCAGGCGAAGTATTGATTCGTCAGCATGCGTGTGGCCTGAACTACATTGATGTCTATTTCCGCTCGGGCTACTATGCCCAGCCACTGCCCGGTGGCATTGGCATGGAAGGCGCTGGCGTGATTGAAAAAGTGGGGCCTGATGTTACTCACGTCAAAGTAGGTGATCGGGTGGCGTATGCGGGTCGTCCTACCGGCGCTTACGCAGAAGCCCGTATCATGCCCGCCGATATCTTGGTCAAATTACCGGATTCAATCTCCTTTGAGCAGGGCGCGGCCATGATGTTGCAAGGCCTGACGGTTCAATATCTTTTGACTGACAGCTACAAGGTACAAAAGGGCGATACCGTATTGTTTCATGCGATTGCTGGCGGTGTTGGGCTTATCGCCTGCCAGTGGCTCAAAGCGATTGGCGCAACCGTGATTGGTACGGTTGGCAGCCCTGAAAAAGCCGAGATTGCCAAAGCCTACGGCTGCGACCACGTCGTCTTGTATCGCGAGGAAGACTTTGTAAAGCGCGTCAAAGAAATTACCAATGGCAAAGGTGTTCCGGTTGCCTATGATGCCGTGGGTAAAGACACCTTCATGCAAACCCTGGATTGCATCTCGCCGCGCGGCATGGCCGTCTCCTTTGGCGGTGCGTCTGGCTCGCCTCCCTTGCTCGATCTCGGCATCCTCGCCAGTAAGGGCTCGCTCAAGGTCACCAGACCTACAGTAGCCACCTATGTACTTAATCGCAGCTTGCTCGAGCCGATGGCTGCCGATTTATTCGATAAAGTTGGCTCGGGCAAGGTCAAGATTGAGATCAAGCAGCGCTATGCCTTGAAAGATGCAGTGCAGGCGCACCGCGATCTAGAAGGTCGGAAAACCACGGGATCGACCATTCTGTTGCCTTAATCGGATCACAGCGCAGTATTTGTTACACTCTCACCTCTTGGCGGTTCTATGCCGCTAAGTTCACCTGCCTCGGTGATGGAATTGGTAGACGTGCCGGACTCAAAATCCGGTGCCGCAAGGCGTGTCGGTTCGAGTCCGACCCGAGGCACCACAGCTAGCTCAATCAATGCCAACTGTTTACCAAAAGACCCCTAAAAAACAAGGCTTCTAAGCCAATATAGGCATCTATAGCCATCTATAGAAAATGTGAGTAACATCCCTAATATGTGAGTAAGACTGTGAGTAGCAATCAATATTGATGATTTGTTATGCACAGGCACTTAATTTGGGGTGAATTTGAAACTTACTGATGCATTTATCAAGGGCATAAAGTCCCAGTCAAAGACCAAAAGTTACCCTGATGGTCATGGCTTAGTTTTACTTGTAAATCCACAAGGGTCAATGGGCTGGCGATGCCGCTACAGATTCGGCGGCAAAGCCAAAATGCTGTCATTTGGCACTTATCCTGAAGTTAGCCTAAAAAGGGCTAGGGAGAAGTTGTCGGCTGCTAGAAAGCAGATGGATGAAGGCAAAGACCCATCAATAATCCGCAAGCAAGAAAAAACCCAAAAAAAGAATGACTTTAAGTCGGTTGCATTGAGGTGGCATAAGGCATGGGCAGTTGGCAAAGATGAAAAACATGCAGCCAAAGTTTTGAGAAGGCTTGAACTCAATGTTTTTCCTGAAATTGCGTCAATGCCAATTCACACCATCACCGCACCTTTGCTAATCAAAATGGCACAGAAGATTGTTAAAAGGGGTGCTATTGATATTGCCAAGCGTGCCTACTCAACATCAGGGCAAGTCTTTAGATATGCAATTGTTGAAGGTTTGTGCGAGAGAAACCCAGCAAATGACATTAGCCTTGCTGATGCCCACATTGAAAGTCCACCTGTAAAGCATCGAAGTTCGCTTGCCCCAAAAGATGTTCCTGAATTGTTGCGGAAGATTGATGCCTATGATGTTTCTAACAATGGAAGTGCAGTCACCAAACTTGCAATGAAGCTGATGGCTTACACATTTGTCAGGACAGGCGAATTGATTGAGGCAAAGTGGGGTGAGTTCGACCTGAAGGGCGGTGTTTGGGTGGTTCCTGCTGAAAGAATGAAAAAGGTTAAGGGCAGACCATCAGCACCTCATATTGTTGCCTTATCAAAGCAGTCAAAAGCCATCCTAAAAGAATTGCATAAATTAACTGGTGGTGGCGAATTCGTATTTCCTCATGAAAGTAACCCAAAGAAAAGCATGAGTAATAACACCATACTTTTTGCCTTGTATCGAATGGGTTACAAGGGTCGAATGACTGGTCATGGTTTCAGGGGTGTTGCATCAACAATCCTTCATGAGGTTGGCTATCAACATGCCCATATTGAGGTTCAGTTGTCGCATTTGGAAAGGAACAAGGTTAGTGGTGCGTATAACCATGCCGAATACATCCCTCAAAGGGCAAAAATGATGCAGGAATGGGCTAATTATTTAGATGGAATTAAGGGTGGTGCCAAAGTAATAAACATTAAGAGGGCTTAAATGGAAAAAGTTCTGCCACTAGAAAAATGGTCACCAAAAGAGTTGGTTAAGATATATACAGATTCCTATAGCCCTGAAGAACCTCTAACTCAAAATTTTCCGCAAGTACAAGAAGCCTTATATCGACTAGGAACAAATGTTGATATGAAGGTATGTTGGGAGAAGTTACTTTCTAAGGAGGCATTTCTTCCTAAGCAGGAGCAAGCAGGAGGCTGGCTGGTTGCCCAAATTTATATGATGCTTACTAGAGTATTTATTAGGTCAGATGAAATTGTGACGCCACAATTCAAGAAAAAAGAAATCAAAAAAATTGTGGACTTAGTTCATAAGTTGATTATTGCTACTCATAATTCATCAGAAGCACTTCGAGAATCATTTTTTACAGTTCATGCCCAAATAAGTAAAGAGATTATTGAGAAGAATCCTTTAAAAAGTCGCAATATTGGATTTGATGTGGCACCAATTTCATCATGGGCATTTATTTCAGGGATTCATGATGTCTTTGAATCGAAGTCGGAATTTAATGCGCTAGACCCCGTGGATTGGGATTCGTGGTCAAGTGATAAACAGGCATCATGGGCATTAAGTAAACTTAAAAATGTGGACTTAACTTCAGTTCTTCACATTTATTTAGAGCAGCTTAAAGAGATACCCGATGCCTATACTTCTGAATACATCTCATCAAATAGGGCGGCTATAACTAAGCAACTTTTTGACATAGTTCATAAAACTTATGGTGACTACATGCCTGATTGTGTTGCACCAATGGTCAATGCAATACTCGATTTAGAACTAGGAATTGAAGACATTACACCTTATAAGCCAAAAGAAAAAAACAGTTAAAAACTGAATACTTTCTTCTTTTACATAGGGCAGATAGATAAATAGAGTGACTCCTATGGATTGCAATTATTCGCAATCCTCAACATAGGAGAGCTCTGAATGACTAGTAAGATTGATTTACTCGAACCAAAGTTATTGCCCCATGATGGGTGCAGTCGTTGGGCACAATTTGCCGAATTTTCACCTGTATGTCGTGAAACATTTCGCAGACTAAGCCTGCAAGGGAAGGCACCAAAACCCATTCGCATGGGGATTCGTTGCACCTTTTATCAAAACAAGGAATTGCATAAGTTTCTAGCCAATCCACTTGGGTATAAGTCGGAGGGGCTGTGATGACCCACGACCAAACAATTTACGAATCAATACCGGATGAAGTCAAACGGCAATTTAAGCTTGATGTAGTGCTATCGGTAAACAGGTTGATTGAGGAGATTGAATTCAAATATCCCTTATTGAGCAGCCGAGAGAAAGCTTTTTTTATCACTATGGGGAACGCTAGTAAGGATGGAGATTATGGCGCAGTCTATGAAGCCTTCGGAAAGGTGTTGTTAGAATGAAAAAAAACGCCTATTCCAAAAATTCAAGAACAAGCGCCCTTATCAAGGCTAATTCTAAAACTAAATCTAAATTAAAACTAGTCATCAGCACTTTTATTCGAGGTGCAGCATGACTTTAATGCAAGATAGAGGCGCAGCTGTTATAGCCATGTATTCCGCAGCTAGTAAATTGATTGATGTAGATAGCCAAAAAGTATTTTACGGGGATGAAATCGGATGGATAAATAACCTTGAATGGTTTGAGCCAGTTGTTAAAACTTCAGTAAGAAATCCATTTCCATTGGATGCTTTGCCTGACATTATTCGTGAGCATGTGCAAGAGGTCGTAGAAATTACTCAATGCCCAATAGCTTTAGCGGTGAATAGTGCGCTAGGTGCATTAAGTGGTGCGGCACAAGCCCATTTTGATGTGGCAAGGGATGCCAATACAAACATTCCAATTTCGTTGTGGTTTATGACTGTCGCTGAATCAGGTGAGCGGAAATCTTCGGCTGATAGGTTTTGTTTTGAGCCGTTTAAAGCCTGGGAATCAAGTCAGCATCTTGAGTATGCAAATCAGCTACAGGAATATAAGTTGGAACTTGAAGCCTATGAGGTAGCGAAAAGTGCTATTAAATCCAGCAGTAAGAAGCAGTCACCCGAAGAGATAATGCATCAATTGCGTAGGCTGGAAGTGCCTGAGCCGCCTATTGAGAAAATCATCCTTTGGGAAACTTTTACTACTGAAGCCTTAATTAAGCATCTGTCAGGGTTTCCTATTGCCTATGGATGTGTAAATGAAGCTGGAACATTATTGGGTGGTTATGCAACCAAGCCTGAAAATGTCCAAAGAACTTTCGCAACTTGGAATAAGTTATGGGATGGGCAGTCAGTTAAGGATGTAACAAGAGGTGAAGGCACTAGGTTTGTAGCTAGCCCTAGATTCACCTTCCAATTAATGTTGCAAGAATCAATTTACAAGTCGCTACTAGGCATTGGTAATGGTATGGCTCAAGGAATTGGCTTAACCAGCCGGTTTTTAGTGTGCCAGCCTGAATCAACTATGGGCATGCGGTTTTACTCTGAACCTCCAAATCGCATAAATCGCATTAATAGGTTTACCAAAATACTTACTCAATTCTTGGATAAGCCAATAAACCAAGAGGATGGGGTTCTTAAGCCTGCGGTTCTAAAGCTATCACCAGCAGCAAAGGTGGAGTGGGTTGAGTTTCATAACCTAGTGGAGCAGGGTTTGGGTTTTGAGGGTGACTACCAAACGATTAAGAGTATTGCAGCAAAATCTGCTGAAAACCTCCTTCGTATTTCTGCAAATTTTCAAGTGGCTATAGAACCTAATGCCAATGAAATATCAGCAGAAGTCATGCAGTCTGCTAAAGAGGTTACAAATTATTACCTAAATGAGGCGCTAAAAATGGCGTTGCCACAGGCGCAGATAGATGCAGAAAAGATTTTAAATTGGCTGGTAAGAACCATTGGCATGTATCCATATGAAAAAAAGTTAGTGTGCAAAAACTCAAGCATTCGTAAAGCCGATAGGGTCAACCCAGCAATTGATTACTTGATTGAACAGGGGTTAGTACAAACCGCAATCATTAATCAGATTGAATGGATGGCAATTAATCCATGTTTACTGGGAGGCAGATAGTGCGATTAGTGCGATTAGTGCGATTAGTGCGATTCAAGATGTCTAAATCGCATGATTCGCATGATTCGCAGTAATGCAGATATATGACAAAACTATCAGAACGACTGGAATTCAATCGGTCTATGCAGTTACCCAGTAAGACTAAGCCAACAAGTAGAGATATTGCAGAGTTTGAGGGTTTGTACAAATTCCTTGCCCCTAAAAACGATTGGAGTGAGGCTGACTATGCCGCTTGGTGCTTTGACCTTGCTATGGATAAAAAACTCACCATAGGCTGTTTAAGGGCTTTACAGAGTGCATGTGAAGCAGGGCGAGCAATGACAAATGAAGATTGGAGTAATTAATGGCATATAAAAAACAAGTTCTTACATTAAAGCTGGAAAAAGACCAAACCAAAGAGGAAGCATTGGCTGAATTTAATTCCAAGTCCGATTTTTTAAGCACCGCAGTAAGGGAATCGTTTGATATTGGTTTAGGCGATGACTTTAGTTTTCAAGCCAATATGAAAGTGTTGGAAAGGGCTATCAGACAAATTGAATCAGGTGACCTATCCAAGATTGAAGAAATGTATATAAGCCAAGCAGTTGCATTAGAGGTGATGTTTACAAGCCTAGCAAGGCGAGCCAAAGCGCAAGACAAGTTATTGCAATATGAAACCCATATGCGTTTTGCTTTAAAAGCTCAAAATCAGTCTAGGGCGACTCTACAAGCTTTAGTGCAGCTTAAACAACCCAGTCAAACTACTTTTGTGAAGCAAGCCAATATTGCCCAAGGGCTTCAACAGGTGAACAATTTGGCTGAAAAAAACATAACGCCACAAAACGAACTATTAAGGGGTAGTCATGAGGAATTGGACTGCGGAACAACGACAACACCAACGGGAATTAATTCAACGCTGGAAGCCTTGGGAAAAATCAACGGGCGCAAAAACACGAGAAGGAAAGGCAAAATCGTCTAGGAATGCCACGAAGGATGGCAAAAGCCAAGAAACGAGGGATATTATTAAATTTTTTAATCAATTGCTTAAGAAGCAAAAAGGCTTGTTAAGATAGTTGGAATAGCGCCTCAATGATTGAGTGCCCAGTAAGGGTTAAATGAAATCTAAAAATATTATCTTTGGAGTTATTTTGGCTATTTTTGCAAGCTTGGCTTATGCAGAATGCATGACTCAAACTATCGTAGTTAATGGAAAAATACACATCTGCACTACATGTGGAAAAGTTACTACCTGCAACTAGCCAACATAACAAGGCTTAGAATGAAATTTAATTTAATAGTATTAATATTTTTCGCCTTATTTTTTTCAGGCAATGCCAATGCATGGAAATTTTATTGGACTCCCGCTGGGGGCATTCCTGAGGCAATAACAGGTCGTGATGGAGTTAATTGCGTCTCTAGGGATACGCAGGCTGGAGACATTGTTTCTCTCAACTCGCAAATAATGTCCGTTAAGTCAACGAGTGGAACATCGCCAAAATGTGTTGGCTCGGATTTGCCAGTTGGCGCTTTGCTTGAATTAAGTCCGTCATCCTTAGAATTTATAAAGGTATTGTCATCCATTGATATTCCCGATGGATTTAAGAGAAATCAACTGAGTCCGCAAGGTATTAAGGAAAATCTAGTTTTGTCAGCCATTGACCCCCAACAAGATGCTGGCTTGAGTCTATTCTCAATTAACAAATCCATGGTAACAGTTGATGCCTCTCAATATGCTGCCAATTCATTAAAGAAGTTATCCAGCTTTTCTGAAAATCCCTCTGAAACTGAGATTGAAATGTTTATGATTAATGGAGTAAGGGCTTGGAAAATGTCGATTACGGGTATATCGAGGACTGGAGAATATAGAAAGCCAATTACCTATTTTCAAGTCCTATATGAGGGTAGTTCACAATTTGCAATGTTGAGACAGTGGACTGGTGAGGATAGATTCCAGTCAGCCAAAGGCGGCTTTGAGGCTACCGCAGCAAGCATCCAAAATTTAGTAGGGGGAATTGCGGGTTCATCAAGAGATTCAAATAAGCCCTCATCAACTTTGACACCAACGGCAAACGAAAATGCAAAAAAATCTCCTCAGCCAATAAATAAGCCATCGGGAGATGCCGCAAGCAAACTTGAAACCCTAAAGCAGTTACTTGATAAGGGACTAATTACACAAAAGGACTACGACAGTAAAAAGGCTGAAATTCTTAAGTCTATGTAGTAATAGGTTAAATAAGATATTTACATAACCCGTTTTTGTCATCAACGAGAGATGGTTGATTTATGAAAAAATTACTACTGGTTGTACTTGCATTTTTTTCATTTGTAGTTAATGCAACTCGCCTTAATTTAGAGACAGGTAACTTAGATGCAAGATTACAGAGCGAATTAACAAAGGCAATTGATAATCAATTTGAGGGTAAGCAGAAAGTATTTGTTTCCGTTTTTAACAACAAAGTTCTTTTGTATGGCGATGTCACAAAGATTGAATTCAAGGCTGAGGCAACAAATCTAGTCACAAAGGATAAGGTTTTTTGGAGTGGACATTTTCCAACTAGGTTGATTGACCAAATCACAGTAAATCAAGTTGTGCCTCCATCAGAAACTAATTTAGACAATCAGATTCATGATTCAATAAAAGCTAGACTTCCCGAGAGCTTACTAAAACTAATAAAAATTACTGTATTTAATGGCAATGTATTTTTGCTTGGGATTGTTACAAAATCTGAGGGTGATTTGATAGCCTCCTATGCAAGTCAAACCTCAAATGTTAAGGGTGTTTACAAAATATTTGATATTGTGAGTGACTCAGATGCCCAGCGGTCAGACCGAGCATCTAAGCAATAGGTGTTAAAAGCACTGAATCCTATCCCCGTAGATATTAGGAATTACTCTGCAATTTGTTGGTGCTGAAGGTGTAATAGTTCCCCCGTACGGCTGGGGGGCTGAATAGTTGTTGCTTGGGGCTGTTAAAACTCTTGGCTGGGATTGATTCAGTAATTGCATCCCCATTGCCCCCAACACCGCAGACCTTTGAACATTTATCATCTGCTCATTTTGAATAAAGGTCATGTATTGGTCGCACCTTTCTCCTCGTCTACTTAGTTCTCCATTTGCCACATTTATATCGCTAGCCCCAAAAACTCTATCGGAAGTAATGGCGGTTCTGCATAAATCTAATGTGCTGGCTGTTCTTGCTGATTCAGCAGTCATGCAACCTGATATTAAAAAACCAAGACATCCTATTAGGGAATATGTGACACGGTTACCGTTTACGCTTTTCATTATTCAATCCTCTGAAAAAAGCAAGTATTTCTAATATTAATACCAATTCAAATGGACATGGCTAATTAGTTGTCCTATCCTATGAGAATGAACCATTTAAATGTTGCCATTATCTCTTTACTGATATTTTTAGTACCATCTATTGCGATGGCGCAAGAAAAGACTAATTACACAATTGTCGCTCCATTTGAGGTTCAAAATGGCTATGTGGTTCCTCTTGGGGTTAGTTTCTCTCCACCGTTGAAGCAAGGAGACTCATTCAGGGTAAAGGTTAATAATTTTCCTTTAGCGGAGGTTACTGTAAGGGCTGGTAGATTGGAGTCATTTTCGTTTCGTACAATAATGTTTTCAAACCCCAGTGTAATTTCGGTAGAATGTTTAAATTGCGTTGGCGAAAGTTTTAAGTCCTCAGTGTCTAGTCCAGCCATAATTCCTACCTTAAGCATAGAAGCACCAGTAAAGAAATTTACTACGCTCTTAAAAAATGGCGAAATGAAATTCTTGATTTGGTATGACTCACCGCAGAATTTGATACAACCTGGTTTATTTACTGTTGATGGCGAATCATTTAAGATTTCACTAAAGATGAGTAATTTATCTGTTGCAAATCCATTTGTTGGTTTTAAAGGCTCTATCTCACCAGGCAAATACTGCTACTCATTTAAAAATCAATTTGAAACAAATGAGTGTGTAAGTTTTTAATTCAATACCTTTTTTGCTTTATATACCCCTAGTTGCAGCCCTTCTGTTGCTGAAAAATGAATAAGCATCATTAATTTGAAACTAAAAACAAATTTCTTTCATGTTTAAGCAGCTCGAGCACCAATTTTCTGCAATGTAAGTTGACTAGGGGGGGGCGTCCTCAGACATGGGGTAGATACCTATTTTGTGTATAAAAAAGTGAGTAAAAATACTAATTAGTTAGATAATACTTATATAAATCAATTGCTTATATAGTAAATATGAGTCCGACCCGAGGCACCACAGCGTTAGATTGATGAATATATCTAAACGCATGCGTTCTAAATATTCCGATTTAAGCTGGTTTATGCCATCTGCGAAGTTAATTGATCAGAAGCTGATCGGCCCTACTAGTCTTGATAATCGCCCCGATATTTCGCATTACATCCTGTTCCTTGCCGCGAAATCCATGCTCAGTAAATGCTTTGCATGCTTCTCCCTTAAAGTCACTACCTCCTGTAACCGTAATCAGCGGAATTTTATATTTATCGGTTATCGACTTAGCGCCAGCATAGGTAGTTAAAAAACAGGGGTCTGCAGCGTGATGAACAAAATATTGTGGGACTGCCGTTTTTTTGTAGTCAAAGCCACCTAATTCACGGTACGAATTTCTGGCATAGGGCTCGGTAATAGAGGCCGTATGAATAGCGCCAGCATACCCGCTGGGGTTATGAATAGGCATAAAGGAGGACGAAATCGTGCCCATGCTCGTACCTATAAGCCAGACTTCAGAGATGGATGGCGTCCGTCTTTTTACTTCGGCAATTAATTTATCTACGTCTTCCTGTCTTTGCTTGGAGGCCTGATAAGCACTTGAGCAATAGTCGCCGCTATCGGATTGGCAATCCACAATAAGACTAGCGATGGTTTCATCGACCAAAAAATGCCGCGATCGGATTAAAAAGTTACCTGATAATCTGGAATTGGTCATTGCACCATTTTCTACAACCGGCCTAACTACAGATGGGTATCCAGGCAACAGGACAGCTAACCGAGTCGGTTTTTTTGATTTTAAAATGGTTGTGTAAACCCCGACTTGCACTTTATCGCCGCTTAAATTGACCGATATTATTTCCTCGTTGAGGTCTATAGTCTGAGCTGCAATATCCTGAGCACTTACCGGATAAATCTGCACTAAGATCACGATCAAAAGTGGCTTTATAAAGCGTTGAGCGTACTCTATCATCAAAAATTCTCCAAAGTAATGGTGTCGGTAAGCTACTCAATATATGACTATCGAATTCATAATTTAAACTTAGATCTGATAATTCTCCGGCGTATTTGACATCGCCTGCTCAACGATCTTTTTCGTCAGGGTGGGCGAAAATAATTCAATGAAAGTAAATACAAAAGAGCGCAAGTAGGCGCCTTGCTTAACACCTAGATGTGTTACGTTATTGCCGAACAGATGACCCACCGGAATGGCGCGTAGGTTACGATCGCGCTCGGCATCAAACGCAACGCCGGCAACAATACCAATGCCCATGCCAACCTCGACATAGGTCTTAATTACATCGGCATCGATCGCTTCCAAAATAATATCCGCTTGCACATTGCGCTGTGCAAACGCAGCATCAATTTTGCTACGACCAGCAAATGCTTTGTCATAGGTAATTAGGGGGTACTTGCTCAGCTCTTCAACCGTAATCGAACGCGCACTGAGCAAGGGGTGATTGACTGGCACGATCAGGAGGTGTTGCCATTGGTAGCCCGGTAGCGCGATAACGCCCTCGCAATTAGCTATCCCTTCGGTTGCAATCGCAATATCGGCTGCATCGTGCAAGAGCATATCGGCAATTTGACTGGGACTGCCTTGCGCAATACTGACGCGTACCTTCGGAAAGCGCTTGGTAAATTCCGTCAAGACTTTTGGCAGTGCATAGCGGGCTTGCGTATGGGTGGTCGCAATCACAAAGCTGCCTTGATCTTGAGTGGCAAAGTCTTGCCCGACGCGCCTTAAGGTCTCAACTTCATCCAAAATGCGTTCTACTGAAAGTAAGATTCGCTTGCCTGGTTCGGTAAGGGAGCGGATGCGTTTGCCATGGCGGCGAAAGATTTCGACCCCAAGCTCATCTTCAAGCTCAATAATGGCCTTGGAAACCCCAGGCTGCGATGTGAATAGCGCCTTCGCAGCAGAAGTAAGGTTGAATTGTTGGCGAACGGCTTCGCGTACAAAGCGAAATTGATGCAAATTCATGAGGGTTCCTTATATACCTTGATCGATATAGGAACTCAATTCTAAATTATCTTTAGGTATTTATGACCGCGAAACCCACTTTAGACCGATAAGGGCGAGTAAAAAGTAGGCCAGTGGGGGAGTCAGGGCGGTGAGGTAGGCGGGCCATGCACCCAGTAAGCCAACATTCGAAAACAGGGCATTGAACAACTGAAAGCTCATGCCCAACATGATGCCGCCAAAAATCTTGATACCAATACCGCCTGCGCGTGCTTTTAAATAGGCAAATGGCAGAGCCAGGGCCAACATGACAAAGACGATGAAGGGGTAGATGAGCTTCTTCCAGAATGCGATGGCATGGCGCTGTACGCTTTGTTTGTTTTCATTGAGGTGCGTAATAAATTGGCCGAGACTGAAGATCGACATGCGCTCCGGATTAACGAGAAGCACGCCCAAAATTTCTGGGGTCACTTTGGAAGCGAGGGTCATGGTGGGCTTGATTGCTGTATTGGCAGAATAGACTGGATCCAATGCGCTCTTATTTTTCGCCTCCTTAAAGCGAGTCTCCGTGACGTTATTAAGCTCCCATGACCCGGACTCGTTAAAGCGACCTGATTCCGCATTGCGAATCGAGAGTAGGCGGTAGTCATCATCAAACTCATACATGCGAATCTGCCGGACCTGCTTATCCGGTTCTATCTTGCCGATATTGATGTAGCGCACACCCGGACGAATCGAGCCAACACCTTCTTCATTGCGCAGTTGGTCTTTAACCCAAACACCGGAACGAAATTGCGATGAAAAACTCGAACCCAGGGCTTTCATTTTCATGCGGTCAGAAAAGGACTCAGCCATTGGGCCAAGCCACTCACTCATCAACAAAGTGACAGCCACAATCGGCAAGGAAATCTTGCCTAACATAACGAGGCCACGGCGAATGTCCAAACCCGCAATGCGCAGGATGGTGAATTCAGACTGGCTAGCTAGCATGGCAAACACATAAATACTGCCAATTAATCCTGCAATCGGAATGATCTCGACAATGCGACTTGGCGCTTTTAAGAGAACATGACCCAACGCAAGTAAGAGGGTGTACTGCTGGTTGACTGAGCCCAATTCGGCGAGGACATCAAAGAATAAAAATAAGGCAACCAGGGCAAATAAGATAAAACCAAAGGCAGCATAAATTTGCTTAGCCAAGTAGCGCTCATAAATATAAGGAAAGAGAAAATTCATGGACGCGTCATAAAAGCAGGCAATTGCCGCTTCCACCATTTAAGCGAGGGATTAACGCGATTGCGTATCAGAATCGCCGCAATCACCAAGGCAGCAAGGTGAATCGGCCAGATCGCTACAAAAAAACTGAAGCGACTTTGAGCAACTAAATTTTGCGCCAAATTTATTAGGTTGCTGTAAATCAAATAAATCAATACGGCATAAAACATGGCAGTGTAATTGCCGAGGCGCGGGTTGACGTAGGCTAATGGGATTGCAATAAAGACTAAGCCTAAAGCCATGAGCGGCAAGCCTATTCGCCACAGTAATTCACCAAGATTAGAGGGAGATGGATCTTTTAGAAGCTCTTGGACACTGCGCTCACGATCACGAGGAGGGGGCTCGGCCAGCTCTTTGTTACGGAGTGTGGTTTCGTATTCATCGAACTCCAAAATACGAAAGTCAGGCTGGGTAGGCTGACCTTCATACCGTCGCCCGTCTTTAAGAATGATGTTCTTTTCGCCGGTGGGGGTATTTTCAATAGAACCAGTTGCCGCTACAGCAATGCTTAGGCGTTGGTTTCTAGAATCGGCAACGAAGATATTTTTTACCTCGCGATTATTAACATCCAATTCTTCGATAAAGAAAACCCGCTCGGCCTTAGCGGATTCACGAAATTGACCGGCCGTTACCATTGACACATCATCGCGCTGCTGAAAACGCTGACTGATTAGGGCTGATTCCCGATTGGCCCACGGCCAAGCAAATAGAGCAAGGAGGGCAATAATAATAATGAGGGGGATGGCAAAGCGCAGAATCGGCCGAATTAAACTCGTGATACTAAGCCCACTGGCAAACCACACAATCATTTCGGAGTCTTTGTACCAACGGACCAATACGATGAGGACGGCAATAAATAAAGAGGCAGTCAGTAGAACGCCCAAATAGCCAATCGTCGCTAGGGAAATGAGCACGATGGCATCTTCGGGATTGACCACGCCGTTTGTGGCAAAGCCCAAAATTCGGATGACCAAGGTGGTGATCATGATGGTCACCAAAACCAAAAATACCCCTCCAGTAGTGAAGCTCAATTCGCGGCGTAAGGCTTGGTCAAAAATCATGCGTTCTATGCAGGGTCGTTGTCAGAAAAATCCCATTTATTGGGGAAATACAGCAGTAATCAAAAGTAAAACTACAGCTCGGAGGATAATGGAAAAAATTACCACTGAAGACTTCCATATGCCAATTCAATTTAGCACGAAAACATTGTCCCAAGCCGATTTTGACTCGGTTAAACAAATCAAGCCAGCCATTGCTAGCCTGAGTGCTTTTGCTACAGACTGCCTTATTTTGGCCTACAGCAAAGCCGACTTAAATAAAAAAACGCCTGGCAGCTTTTTGGTCGAGTTGGATGCCCTGCTGGGCGGCTCGGTCGCTAGGGCTAAGCTCGCAGGCGATCTGACTGGTAAAGAAGCTAGCCAGTGCCTATTGCGAGCCGAAGCAAGTTGGCAGAAGGCGGGCGTGAAGGCAAAGCGCCTATTGCTTGTGGGTTTGGGTGAGCCCAATAGCAAAGAGGAACTATCTTTGCAGTCGTATGCCAAGTTAGTGAAAGCAACCCTCAAATCGCTCAGTGGCGGCGCTATTGAATCGGCGGTCTGGTTTATGCCAAGTTTTTCTAGCGACGCCAATGCTGAGACGTTAATGAAGCAAGTGCGTCTGACTGTTCAGCTAGCAGGTGATCAGTCCTACCGATTTGGTGTGCGTCAGCCTGCCATGAAGTTCAAGGCAGTAGAGCATGCCGATCCCTTTCAGCACCTGGTGTTGGCATCATGCAAAGACAGCGCAAAAGCAATACAACTTGCCGTTCGCCAAGGCGAGGCCCTAGTGGAAGGCATGAATCTAGCTAAGGACTTAGGTAATCTGCCGCCCAACGTCTGCACTCCAACCTACCTTGCAAAAACAGCGCAGGGTTTGATGAAGAAAACCAAGCTCAAGGTAGAACTGCTGACCAAAAAGCAAATGGAAGCCTTGGGCATGGGCTCCTTTCTTTCTGTGGCACAGGGTTCGGAAACCCCACCGCAATTTATCATCATGCGCCACAACGGTGGTAAAGCAAGCGAGGCTCCAACAGTATTGGTAGGCAAGGGCATCACTTTTGATACCGGGGGTATTTCACTCAAGCCAGGTGAAGCAATGGATGAGATGAAATACGATATGTGCGGAGCAGCATCGGTTGTTGGTACGATGCTGTCAACTGCGCTGCTGGACCTGAAACAAAATGTGATTGGTGTTATTCCGAGCTGCGAAAATATGCCGTCAGGCAATGCAACACGCCCGGGCGATATTGTGAAAAGCATGTCAGGTCAGACCATTGAAATTCTGAATACCGATGCTGAAGGCCGTTTGATTCTTTGCGATGCATTGACCTATGTAGAGCGCTTTAAGCCCAAAGCCGTGATTGATATTGCAACCTTAACGGGTGCCTGCGTGATTGCGCTCGGCGCGGTACACAGCGGCATGTTTTCGGATGATAAGGCTTTGCTTACCGATTTGACGCAGGCTGGCGATGACTCCCTCGACACTGTGTGGCGCATGCCCCTCGATGCAGCCTACCAAGATCAGCTTAAATCCAACTTTGCGGATATGGCCAACATTGGCGGACGTCCTGCCGGCAGCGTGACTGCCGCCTGCTTCTTAAAGCGCTTTACCGAAAAGTATCCCTGGGCGCACTTGGACATTGCTGGCACTGCCTGGAAGGGCGGCGCAGCCAAGGGGTCCACGGGAAGACCTGTACCCTTGCTGGTGAATTACCTGCTTGCGCAATCCTAAGTTGGTATGGCACGCATCGACTTTCATAGCAATGTCAGTGACAAGCTGGAATATGCCTGTAGGCTGACACGCAAGATTTGGAGTGCAACTGCGGAGGGCGAGCCTGTTCGCAACATTGTGATGGTGGCAGAGAAGCCTGAGCTCAAGCGCCTCGATGAATTGCTGTGGGCCTTCAGTAAGACTGATTTTTTACCCCATTGCTATGGTGATCATGAGGCTGCGTTTGAGACGCCGATTGTCCTGCTGGACGATACAGCCGCGCCAGCCCTAGGGAATCTTCCGCATGCCGATGTATTGATTCATTTGGGTATGCGCATGCCAAGCGACGTAGCTACACTAGTTAATCGATTTCCACGGATTGTGGAGGTGGTTACGGTCAATGAGGCTGAGCGCCTTGCGGGACGAGAGCGCTACAAAGCCTATCGCGACCTGGGTCATGAGCTCCATAATTTTGATCAAGCAAAAAGCTAAACCGCAATGCTGATTCACCCACAAATCGATCCAGTAGCCATTCAGCTTGGATCCTTTGGTATTCACTGGTATGGATTGATGTACTTACTGGCGTTTGCCCAGTTTGTCATCTTGGGACGCCTCTGCATCAAGCGACCCTACTATGTCAGCTTAGGCTGGACCAATAAGGACTTAGAGGATCTCCTTTTTGCAGGTGTGCTGGGCGTAGTGCTCGGCGGCCGTATTGGCTATTCGCTTTTTTATATGCCCGAATTCTATTTAGCCAATCCGCTCAGCATCTTAAAAGTATGGGAAGGTGGCATGTCTTTTCATGGCGGATTACTGGGTGTCATTCTGGCGATGGTTTGGTTTGCACGGCGCAAGAAAACCTCCTTTTGGACTGTAAGTGATTTAGTTGCTCCTCTAGTGCCGTTTGGTTTGGCGTTTGGGCGCCTCGGTAACTTCATTAACGGTGAGTTGTGGGGCAGACCAGCAGATGTGCCTTGGGCCATGGTTTTCCCATTGGTTGATGCCATCCCTCGCCACCCCTCGCAAATCTACCAATTGCTCCTTGAAGGTGTTCTTCTCGGCTTGGTATTGTGGATCTATGCCCGTAAACCCCGCCGCTTGGGTCAGATTTCTGGCTTATTTTTATTAGGATATGGGCTTTGCCGCTTCGCAGCTGAGTTTGCGCGCGAGCCAGACGCCTTTTTAGGCTTGCTCGGATTAGGTCTTTCCATGGGGCAGTGGCTATCTATCCCGATGATTTTATTTGGTATTTATTTATTAAACCGCAAGAAAACCATTAATTTGCATTAACTGCATCTAAATATATCTTTTTTTCTATCATTTGTTGCTAAGATCTTAAAAAATAGCTTATTTGCTTGAAATAAGCCTTCTTTTTGTCTTAGTCTACCTTCACACCCGTTATTTTGACCTTGTATTGCCGGAGAATGCATTCATGCTCGAGTTAATCACCAAGACCCGCAACCTATCGAAAGCATTGAGCGCGGTGCAACGCCTAAACTCAGAGCGTGGGGAATCCAATGCGGTGAGTATGGCCAACGACGTGATCGACAACTACCGCAAACTCACCAAAGACCAACACGTTAAATTTTTTACCGCGCTGATTGAAAAGCTAAGTCCAGACGCAGAAAAGGTGATGGCAGCCGCGCAAGCCTTTGCAGCAGAGGCCAGCGCCCGCAATTACATTCGCCTGCAAAAGGTATCAGAGTCACCTCGCCAGGAATTTATGCGCCGCTTAAACCGGGGCCTCAATGGCACCGCTGCTGTGGTTGAAATGCGCCGTGATCTCCTGCAGTTGCTGGACAAAAAACCAGAATTGGCTGCAGTGGATTTTGATATGCGCCATCTGCTGTCTTCGTGGTTTAACCCCGGCTTTCTGAAAATGCACCGGGTCGACTGGAAGTCGCCCGCCGAGGTTTTAGAAAAACTAATCCAGCACGAGGCAGTCCATGCGATCGACGGCTGGGATGACTTACGGCGGCGCTTGCAGCCCGATCGCCGTTGCTTTGCCTTCTTTCATCCGCAGTTGCCCAATGAACCCTTGATATTTGTCGAGGTTGCGCTACTACCGGAGGTGCCGCTAGCCATTGGGCCACTCGTGGATAAAAAAGCCGAAACAGTGACCCAAGTGCAGCAGTACAAGGCGGCCGTGTTTTATTCCATCAGCAACTGCGAGCCGGGTCTGCGCGGCGTCTCAATGGGTAACTTTTTGATCAAGCGGGTTGCTGAGCAGTTGCACCAGGAGTTCCCGAGCCTAAAAACCTTTATTACGCTCTCGCCCGTTCCCGGATTAATCGAATGGATTGCTGGCGGGGCTAATTTAGGTGAGGGCGTGCCGCCTGATCGCCTCAAGCCTGCCTTAAAAATCAAACGGGATCAGGCTTTGCAGGTCCTTGATTTACAAGCGCACTCTTGGGCTGAACGCTTGAGTAGTGGCTGGCATCCGGATGATGCACCAGCAAAAGAAAAGGAGGCATTGCTTTGCCTTACGGCCATTTATTTGGGGCTGGCATCGACTGGGCGCGCAGGCAATCCCGTTGCCAAGTTCCATCTGGGCAATGGCGCCAAGCTGCACTTGATTAATTGGGCTGGCGACTTATCACGCAAGGGCTTACGTCAATCTGCCGGCATTATGGTCAATTACCTGTATGACCTATCGAGCGTGGAAGAGAATCATGAGCGTTTTGTGAACGGGGAAATCATGCACTCTAGGGCGGTAGCCAAGCTCATGAGTGTTTAAGCTCAATACCACTCGCTAGACCGTAAAATGGAGTTTTAGCCGCCCAGAAAAACCTGGGTTAAGGCCTTTTACCAATCAATTGTTTGTTGTGGGGTTGTTATGAATTTGTATTCGATATTAGAAAGCGGGTTTCCAACAGATCGCCAGGCTTGTGCCTTAGAAACGCACGATGGTTTGTATTACTCATGGAGCGATCTCGAGCGTGCCACCGCAATGATGGCCAACTTACTCCAAGGATTAGGTATTCCGGCCGGCGCCCGCATTGCAGTTCAGGTGGAAAAGTCACCTGAAGCCTTGTTTTTATATCTGGCAACGATTAAAGCGGGTTATGTATACCTGCCGCTCAACACAGCCTACCAAGCAGCGGAGATCGAATATTTCATTGAGAATGCCGAACCCGCAGTGATGATTTGCAGCAGCAAGAATTTTTCTTGGGTATCGAAGATTGCATTTAAATCAGGTACCCGCCATGTCTTCACGCTGGATGATAACCGCACTGGCACCCTTTTAGATCGGGCTGCTGCGCAAAAAGATAAATCTAAAACCGTCACCTGTAGCGACGATGATCTCGCTGCGATTCTCTATACCTCTGGCACTACCGGTCGTAGTAAAGGTGCCATGTTGACGCACAAGAACTTAAGCAGTAATGCCTTGGTTTTGCAGAAATTCTGGGGCTGGAAAAAAGGCGATGTGTTGTTGCATGCCTTGCCGATCTTTCATGTGCATGGCTTGTTTGTTGCAGCCCATGGTGCTTTAATTAACGGTAGCAAAATGATTTGGCTGCCGCGCCTAGACACCGCTGCATTGATTCAAAATATGCCGCGTTCAACGGTAATGATGGGCGTACCCACCTTTTATGTTCGCTTGCTTGCAGATAGTAATTTTACAAAAGCAGTCTGCCGCAATATGCGCCTCTTCGTGTCCGGGTCAGCACCCCTGCTAACAGAGACCTTCAATACCTTTAAAGATCTGACGGGTGAAACTATTCTTGAGCGATATGGCATGAGTGAAACCGTCATGTTGGTTTCAAATCCGTATAAAGGTGCGCGGGTTGGCGGCTCGGTTGGCTTGCCCCTCACCGGCGTGAAAGTTCGTGTGGTGAATGAAAACAATAAGCCATGCGCAGTCAACGAGATTGGTAGCATTCAGGTAAAGGGCCCCAATGTATTTAAGGGCTACTGGCGTATGCCAGAAAAAACCGCTGAAGAATTTACTGCCGATGGTTGGTTTAAAACCGGTGATGTGGGCCGTTTTGGTGGAATCGCCAACGGCGCCAAGGTACCGGATACCTATTTGTGCATCGTCGGTCGTAGCAAGGACTTAATTATTTCGGGTGGCTATAACGTCTATCCCAAAGAGATTGAGAGCTTCATTGACGATATGGATGGCGTTGACGAGAGCGCTGTGATTGGCGTTCCGCATCCTGATTTTGGTGAGGCGGTCATGGCGATTGTGGTGGCCAAGCCAGGCGCCAAGCTGGATTCGAAGGCCATGATTGATGTGCTGAAAGGGCAAATTGCCAACTTTAAAGTACCCAAGCGGATTGAAATCGTTTCTGATTTGCCACGCAATGCGATGGGCAAAGTACAAAAAAATATATTGCGTCAGCAATATACTGCGTAAGTCAATTACATTCCAAAGGCCTTGCGACTCTCGTTAAACATAAAGGCCGCAAGGAAAAATAGCATGACGCCAAAGACGCGTTTCAGATTAACGGTATTCATGTTGCGTGCTATTTTGGCGCCCAGGGGTGCAGTAAATACACTGGCCCCCACAATGCAGGCAACCGCAGGTAAGTAGATGTAGCCAAGGGAGCCTGGGGGGAGGCCGGGATGATTCCAGCTTCCAAAAATATAGCCTATGGTCGCAGCGACTGCAATCGGAAATCCGAGGCCAGAGGCGGATGCCATGGCCACGTGCGGCGTAACATTACACCAAATCATGAATGGCACAGTGACGAATGCACCGCCAGCGCCAAGTAAGCTCGAGAGTGCGCCTACAAACCCACCAAACGAGAATAAGCCTAACTTGCCCGGCAACTGACGTCCAGGCTTGGGCTTTTTATTAATGAACATCTGAATCGAGGTATAAACAATAAAGAGTGCAAAAAATAAAGAGAGCCAGCTCGTAGGGAAAGCGTCAAACAGTTCGCCACCACCAAGCAGTCCGCCAGCAATAATGCCAGGGGTAAGGGCCATGACGAGTTTCCAGTCAATCGTGCCGTGCTGATGGTGCGCCCGAATTGCAGAGAGTGAGGTAAATAAAATGGTGGCCATGCCAGTGGCAATCGCCATGTGCACAATGATGGCCTGATCAAACTGTTGGTGATTAAAGACAATGATCATGAAGGGTACGAGAATCATGCCACCCCCAATACCAAGCATACCAGCAAGCAATCCCGATACCGCCCCGCAGACGACCAAAATCAAAACGTCGATTAATTCCAAACTGAATTCCCCGCCTTAGCCGCTAGGCCCTTATCCTGAACCCTCGGGTTCAAGGTGGAGCGGCCGCCATGCTTCGGGTGCACTAAGCAGCGCAGGGAGTGAACAGCTCGAGGCTGCCACTGTACGGTTGCGAAACGCTCACGCCCACATTGCAAAGATCGCTCCGTATGCTTGCGCATCGGTTCAAAGATCTATTGGCCTTGGCGAGCCAGGCAGGGAAAGGGTTTGTAGCAATGCATCCACTTGTAACTCGAGGCCTTTGATATCAGCTTCGAGCCTTGCCACCTCATCCGGGTGGATTGCAGCGGACTGCATTGACAGCTGTGCTGCAGTATCTGCAGCCATTTTTTTGCTTGAAATTAAATCACCAGCAAGTTTGAGAGCAGCCATCATGGTAGCGCGCTCGATGCTGCGGTTGCCACCGGCAATCGCAAGCTGAATTTGTTCATCCACCAAGGTGCAGGCTTCGCGCAACAAAGGCTCATGCTCAGCAGTGGTTGCAAGCGTAATTTTCTGACCTGCGAGCGTGACCTCAATGCGTTGTTGGCTCATGATCATCGCCTGAAATGGTGGGGTTAGGTTCGTCAGCGGCTAATAAATTCAGTTGCCGCGTGTCGCTCTGCTCTGGCAGTCGACTCAGAATATGTTGAATACGACTTTGCGCATCCGCAATTTTTGCTTCCAGGCGGCTACGGTCTTGACGTGCATCTTCGACAGCCTTAACAGCTAGAGTAAGTTTATCTTTGAGTCGAACTATAGCTAGGTGTATGCCATTGAAAGAGGCATCTGGAGGGGTAGTTAAATCGCTCATAAGTATATTGTAGCCCCTCAATTGCTCTGTGTTGGGCCCTGCAATAACTGATTTTCTAGCGAGCCAAGCTGACCCAGCGATCACCGAGTTTGGCTAGCTCAATTCGACCATCAAATAGATCAATTAGTGCCTGATGGGTTAGTGGATCATCACTTTTGCCTTGGTAATGAATACCCCCAAATCCCAAGAGAATGAGGTTATCTGCCTGCAGGGCTAACTGAACTTCATGCAAAACGGTGATGCTCGTTTTGCCCTGGGTAGATAGTGCGGTTTGCCATTGCAGCCAATCGGCTTGGTGCGGTGGATCTAGGTTAGCCATTGGCTCATCCATTAAAAGAATGGGCGCATGGACGGCAAAGAGTCTAGCTAGTAGTACGCGCTGACGCTCACCTCCGGATAATTGGTTAAAAAAACGCTCGCGCAAGTCCCATACCTCGGTTTGGCGCATTGCTTGCTCGACCAAAACATGGTCTTGGCTGCTCGGAACGGAAAGCCAGTTTTGGTGTGGTAGGCGGCCTAGCATGGCAATGTCATAGACCCGCAGTCCAAAATCCAGTCCATCCGCTGTCGCGCTTGCTTGCTCTAACCAAGCGATTTTCTGTGCACGCGTCTTGACTGCAATCGAACTGAGCTCTACTCCTACCACCTGAATCGAACCCTCATAAGGCAAGAGTCCAGCAAGCGCTTGAACGAGGGTGGATTTGCCCGCTCCATTGGGACCCACAATGCTAGTCCACTCGCCCCTAGGAATAGCAAGATCGATGTTTTGCAAAATGACGGTGTTATTTCGGGATAAAGAAACATTGCGCAGCTCTATATGACTCATGCGTTTATCCCTAAGGTCTGACGTCGAAGCAATAGCAATAAATAAGAACCCCCCAGTACTGCGGTAACAATTCCAACGGGAAGTTCTAGGGGCGCAAAGATGGTGCGGGCCAGCAAATCCGAAGCCAGTAATAGGATGCCACCAGCTAAGCTAGACATGAGAAGGTGCGCGCGCTGCGAGCCGCTCGCAAAGCGCCGAACCAGGTGGGGCGCTGCCAGACCGATAAAAGCAATGAGTCCAGTTTGCGCCACGGCAGCGCCAGTAGCTAGAGCCAAAACGGCAATCAAGCCGAGGCGCATGTGATCGATGGGTAAACCAACGGTCTTGGCGGTGTTTTCACCAAGGCTTAGGGCATTTAAAGCAGCGCTCAGTAGAAGTGCAAATACAATGCACAACAGCCAAACCAGCAACATCAGGTAGACGCCATGCCAGTCAAGTAAGCTCGTGTTGCCCAGCATAAATGCCTGAAAGCGCTGATAGAGATCGGGACGAACAAAGGTAAAGAGCGCATTACCGGCGCCAAGGATGACGCTAATCACTACACCGGAAAGCAAAAGACGTAAGGAGCTGCGATAGCCGCCAGCTAAAATCAGCGCTGCAGCAACGCCCAGCAACGCTCCAATAAATGCACCGCTGTTAAGTCCAATCAATTCAAATCCAGAGTTGCTAATCGTGTGCGAAAAACCCAAAACCAGAGCAACGCCCATTAATGCGCCGGATGCACTACCAAGCAAATACGGATCAGCCAAAGGATTACGAAACACGCCTTGTGCGATAGCGCCGGCTAAGCCCAGTAGGGAACCTGCCAGCCAGGCTCCTGCAGAGCGCGGTAAGCGGATATCAAATACGATTGTGGAGTCTGTGTTCCATACAATGCCTCCGCTGCCTAGTACTGCGCCAAAGAATAGCAGCGCAATACTGATCAGTAATAGGGTAAGAACGCGGGGCAATAAATTAGGACGCATACCGCAGACTATCATTTGGGCAATGATTTCATTGCGCAATCAGCAATGAGGCCTGCCGCCTCACCCATGCGCGGGCCGGGGCGCACTAATACGTCAGCTTGTGCCGACGAAAAGACGCAAACCCGATTGCCCTGAATCGCTGGAATGGATTTCCAGCCAGGCCGCTGCGCTAATTGCTTGGATGTTGCTTCGGTAGTCATAATCAAATCGGGTCTAGTCTGCACGACGAATTCTGGGTTGATCTTCGGAAAGGCGCCCATCTTTTCCGTTGCAATGTTTTGCATGTCCAGTCGATCGAGCAATTCACCAATGAAGGAGGTCTTACCTGCTGCAAACGGCGCAGCGTTCACTTCAAAGTAAACCCGCGCTGCTTTTTGTGGGGGTGACAGCATACGATTAGCCCGAGCAATATCAAGCTGAATTCGATCCCATACTGCGCCCGATTCAGTAGAACCTAAAACTGCATCCAATTGCCGTAAAGCACGCTGCACATCGGCTATGGACTGCACATTAAATGCCATCACTGAAATACCCAAGGACTGCAAGCGCCCAATCAGAGGGGATGATTTTTCAGCCAAGACTAAGTCTGGCTTTAGGCGAACAATGCCCTCAATATTGGCATCGGCAATGCCGCCTAAGCGCGGTAAGCTATCAATTGCCTTAGGCCAATTGGAGAAGCGATCGACCCCGACTAAAACAGAACACTTGCCCAAAGCACATACAGACTCGGTGAGAGAGGGCAGCATGCTAACTACGCGCTGGGCAGGTGCTCGCAGGACTACCGTTGTATTTCGATCGTCCAAAATGGATATTGGCTGAGCAAAAGTGCTGCTAGACCAGCCGGCCTGAAGAATAAAAAACACAGCAAAAAAAGAAGCTGTTGATTTCATATTCAGAATGAGCATCCCCATTTTATTTAAAGTTATAACGTAGGTTTACAAAATACGATCGTGGCTCGCTTGGGTAGTAAGAGTATCGGCTCGAGACATTACTGGGGGCGGTGCCGTAAGTTGCATATTGAGCATTACCCACATTCTTGATCGTAAACCGACCCTCAAGTGATTGGTATCGGTAGGAGGCATATACATCAGCTACAACATACGCTGGCATCATTTGTGCAGCATTGAAATAGCTTGGTCCAGTATCGTAGTTTTGCTCACTAACGTAATTGATGACGCCGCCAAATGAGACATTTGGTGTCAACGCATAATTTGCGCGTGCATTCAATAAGGTGTTGGGTGCTATTGGAATTGCATTACCGGAAAACGGCCCATTAGCATAAAACGATTTTTGGTATTTGCCACCTGCCGCTACATTGATTGACTTGCCTAGATTGCCAGCAATATCGAATAAGAGACCGTTTCGATCCACTTGGTAAATAGAGTTGTAGTTATAGCCTGTGGCTGGGTTATAGCTGATTTCGTTTTGTGTGGCCGATCTAAAAATGGACGAGGTAATTTTTGAATTCAGTACCGACCAACTGCCACCCAGTTCATACGTTTGAGTGGTTTGGGGCTGAAGTATTCCATTGAACACAGTAATAGCCTGGTAGTTGGGGGCGGGCCCGTAGGCTACACCCCAGTATTCATCTATGTTGGGAAAACGAAAAGATTGATTCCATTTCGCATAAACACGTTGACCGGGTAAATAATTGAAATTGAGTGCTATGTCTCCAGCGTTAGCAGCATATTGTTGATTACTGACTGAGGTTCCATTCGATGCGCTAACCGATGTACTGGAGGTGGATGCTTGCTGCACTTGACGACGAAAGCCACCGCTAGCTTCGATAGTTGATGTTAAGGGTATGCGTTGTATTAAATAGAGGGATTGATTTATTTGTGTCGCATTTTGCGTATTGTTAGTAAGGCCATTAAAAAATCCATTTCCTTGATTTGCAAGAATGATGGCTTGCGATAGCGGGGAGTAACTACCAACTCCAGTTTGATTGGCTTTCGAATAATCATATCCAAATACAGACGTACCTAGAACCCCAAAATTTGCTTTTACTCGGGGTGAAACAGCTAATTGCCAACCTTGAAGATCATTATTCCTAGGGCTTCCAGCATAAGGACTGCCAGCAAAAAAATCGGACTGAGGGCTATAAAAAGACGAGTTCTTTGTACTATAAGAACTATCAAATTCAACGGTATATTGCGAGTTAATAGCCTTGGTTAGGCCTTGCCGAAATCCTGAGTTTTTTACGGTTATATTGTCACCACTATTTTGTGGTCGAACTGACCTTGGGTCTCCCGAGCCAAAAACGCCAACGACCGGACCTGCTAATTGAGAATTAGTGTAGCCATAAAATGCATCGATAAAGACCCGATCATTTCCGCCAAGCGATTGAGAGATCTTTGCGTCGACAGAGTAGGCATTAGCGGCTGTGTTTGCTCTCCATCCATTGGTATTGGATGTATTTGCTGAAATTTGATACGTTGTTTTGTCAACTGTATTTTTTAGAATGGCATTGTTGATTAAGGTGCCCCAGCTTCCGTAAGTCGTGGATGCCTGGTTTATATTTCTCTTGCCGCCGTTGGTAATGATATTGATCACACCACCAACTGCGCCGTTGCCGTATTGGACTCCTGCGCCACCTTGCACAATTTCAATTCTCTCTACCGAGTCGATTGGTATTGAGCCCCAGTCAATATTAGATGAATCAATTGGATTGATTCGTATGCCATCAATTAGGATCAGCGTATTGCTGCTAGCAGTTGGGCCAAATCCACCCATATCCACCGTTGCATCTAAATTTAGGGTGCCTGCATTTACTCCCCGAACCCTTAGTCCCCCAATTTGGGATAGTACTTGTGGGATGGTATTGGAGCTCGAGTTTTCAATCTCATCCCGAGTAATTACTTTTACATTCGCTGGAACCTCGTTAAGATTTTCTTCAAACCGAGATCCCGAAACGATCAGTGTTGGACCGGAGTTGGAGTTTTGTGCTGCTGCATTTTTAAATGGAATAACACTGGATAAAAGCGCTGCTAACAGTGCGGATGCGCACTGTTTATTGCTGAACTGCTGTTTCATGATTAACCTTCTGCCGTCGAATCACCAAGCCAACTTCCCCGTTAGCCGAGTCGAACAGAACTTCATGGGCGCAAATCCAAAACGTCAATATGTGCGGGCGCACGGGGGCCGTGCAGTCGCTTCTACTGGCGCGCGAAGGATCCCCGTCCGCAAAATTCCACCTGTCTTGGCCGGTATCCGGGCTGGCAAATTTAAGAACTTGACCTTCCCATGCGATTGACGCGCACAGTGGCTATATCCAAGTTCTCCGTACCCAGTTGCAGGCACATTTGCTTACCGTTGCGGGGGCAGCACACGTTTGATTAGTGTTTCCCGTTTAACTTTATTGCATTGCAATAAAGCACCACGACAAAAAATACTATACCAGATAGGTAAATGAAATGCTGGGGTTTCTACTTAATAAGCCTACAATGACACGCTTAGGAATAGGAATTCATGACAACACTAGACAAGCACCTCGAGAAAAATCTGATTCGCTTACAGCTGAGTCAAAACGTGGTGTTGCATCATCTAGACCAAGAGAGCATGGCTGAGCTGGAGCGCCACTTGGTGATTTCAGACCTCAAAAAGTCGGAAATACTGCTACATCAAGGTGATCACCAGATGGAACAGTATTTTGTTTTGGGTGGCATTTTGAAGCGCATCGTATCGAGTTCGGATGCAAAAGAAATGATTTTGCGTTTTACGATCGAAAAAGATATCGAGACCAGCTATGCAGCCTGGCGCCTCAAGAAATCAGCCCCTTACAGCATTGCCTGCGTAACCAAGGCTAGGGTTGCACGCCTGCCCATGAAAAAGTGGACTGAGTTTTTGGAAAGCCACCCCCCACTAAAAGAGAGTTTTGAGTTTGAGGTCATGCGCCTCATGAGTGAAATCATGGCGCACACCATTACCTTGCATATGCTCGACGCCCCTGGCCGTGTAGAGCGTTTTCTGCGTAAATACGAGAGTTTGTTTGGCCTACTCCCCAAAAAAGAGCTCGCAGCCTATTTAAATTTATCTCCCGAAACCCTAAGTAGACTTAAAACAAAGCACAAAGACCTATTTGTCTAGTTTTTGTGCGGGTTTAAGTTAGTCCTCTGGAGGCTCTAAGCCTTGTTTTTATTGGAATTAAAGGGAAATTGACGCAAGTCAATGCTGATTTATACCCTCGAGCCTAAGATGCGTCTACCTAAATGCAGTTTGCTAATTTCCCTGAATTTGGGTGCATTTTTAATTGGAGATCCAAGACAGAAGCTAAATTGCCTTGCCAGCTGAGTAATGCAATCTAACTAATACAACTTTTATGACAAACGACAATCAAAACCAAGAACTCACCGACGGATTCCATCTCGTTATCGATGCCCTGAAGGCCAATGACATTGACACCATTTTTGGTTTAGTGGGTATTCCCATTACGGATTTATGCCGCTTGGCTCAGGCTGAGGGCATGCGCTTTATTGGTTTTCGCCACGAGCAAAACGCAGGAAATGCGGCCGCCATTGCGGGTTACATGACGCAAAAGCCGGGTATCTGCATGACGGTTTCAGCACCGGGTTTCTTGAACGGCTTAACGGCATTAGCCAATGCGACGGTGAATTGTTTCCCGATGATTCTGATCAGCGGCTCAAGCGAGCGTGAGATCGTTGACTTGCAGCAAGGCGATTACGAAGAGATGGATCAGCTCAATGCAGCTAAGCCATACGCTAAAGCCGCTTACCGTATTAATCACGCGGAAGATATTGGTATTGGTATTGCACGTGCAATTCGTGCAGCAGTGTCGGGTCGTCCTGGTGGCGTGTACTTGGACTTGCCAGCACAGCTGCTATCGCAGACCTTATCTGTTGCTGAAGCCAAAAAATCGATTTTCAAAGTGATCGACCCAGTGCCACGTCAGATTCCAGCGGCCGATGCAGTTGAGCGCGCGCTGAATGTTCTGAAAGGCGCAAAGCGTCCATTGATTTTGCTAGGCAAAGGTGCTGCATATGCCCAGGCTGACGCAGACATTAAAGCTTTGATCGAACAATCCGGTATTCCGTATTTGCCGATGTCAATGGCAAAAGGGTTGTTACCAGATGATCATCCACAAACGGCATCCCCAGCGCGCTCATTTGTTTTGGCTGAGGCTGACACCGTCTTATTAATTGGCGCCCGTTTGAACTGGCTGTTGGCTCATGGAAAAGGTAAGACTTGGGGCAAGGAGCCTAAGAAATTTATTCAGATCGATATTCAGGCAAACGAAGTGGATAGCAACGTACAAATTGCTGCACCATTGATTGGTGATATTGGTTCCTGCGTTGGCGAACTTTTAAAAGGTATTGCTTCTGTTCCTAAGCCAAGCGCTGAATGGATTTCAGCCATCAACGAAAGAAAAGACAAGAACATGGCGAAGATGGCTGAAACACTAGCCAAAGATGTTACGCCAATGAACTTCCATAGCGCATTACGCGTAATTCGCGATGTTGTGAAGAAAAATCCTGATATCAACCTCGTAAACGAGGGCGCTAATACGCTCGATTATTGCCGTTCGATTGTGAATATGTTTAAGCCGCGTAAGCGTTTTGACTCGGGTACATGGGGCATTATGGGCATCGGCATGGGTTATTCGATTGGTGCAGCGGTTACCAGTGGTTTGCCCGTTATTGCAGTCGAAGGGGATAGCGCGTTTGGTTTTAGTGGCATGGAACTCGAAACCATTTGCCGTTACAACTTGCCGATCACCACCGTGATTTTTAATAACAATGGCGTTTACCGCGGTACCGATGTAAACCCGACTGGTGGCGCTGATGTGGCCCCAACCGTATTCGTCAAAAACGCACGCTATGACAAGATGATGGAAGCGTTTGGCGGAATTGGTTACAACGTCACTACCCCACAAGAATTAGAGAAGGCCTTGACTGAGGCAATAGCCGCAGGCAAGCCAGCACTAATCAATGCTGTCATTGATGAAACAGCAGGTACCGAAAGTGGTCGCCTGACGAATCTCAATCCAGCAAGCACTGCCACTAAGAAGTAATTTACGAATTAAGCCGTACGCAAACCCTAAGGAGATTTAATATGAGTAAGCCATTAGACGGAATCCGCATTATTGATTTCACCCACGTACAAGCAGGCCCTGCATGTACTCAGTTGTTGGCATGGTATGGCGCGGACGTGATCAAAGTAGAGCGTCCTGGATCGGGCGACGTAACCCGTAGTCAGTTGCGCGATATTCCAGATGCAGATGCCCTGTATTTCACGATGCTCAACGGTAACAAGCGTTCCTTGACTTTGGATACCAAGACAGCAGAAGGTAAGGAAGTGTTGGAGAAGTTAATTAAAGTTTCAGACGTCATGGTCGAGAACTTCGGCCCCGGCGCATTGGATCGTATGGGTTTCTCATGGGAACGAATTATGGAACTCAACCCACGCATGATCATGGCTTCGGTTAAGGGCTTTAGCGATGGCCACTCTTACGAAGATTTAAAAGTGTATGAGAACGTAGCTCAATGTGCTGGTGGCGCTGCTTCAACTACTGGTTTCTGGGATGGTCCTCCTACCGTATCTGCCGCTGCTTTGGGCGATAGCAATACCGGCATGCATTTAGCGATTGGTATTTTGACAGCGCTGATGCACCGCGAGAAGACCGGCCGTGGTCAAAAAGTAGCTTGCTCGATGCAAGACGCCGTATTGAACCTGTGCCGCGTGAAGTTGCGTGACCAGCAGCGCTTGGATCGCATTGGTTACTTGGAAGAGTACCCACAGTATCCCCATGGCACATTCTCTGACGTAGTGCCCCGCGGCGGCAACGCTGGTGGTGGCGGTCAGCCAGGCTGGGTTTTAAAGTGTAAGGGCTGGGAAACTGATCCAAACGCGTATATTTATTTCACGATTCAGGGCCATGCATGGAAGCCAATTACAGAGGCCTTAGGTCGCCCAGAGTGGGCAACCGATCCAGCCTACATGACTGCTGAAGCACGTCAAGACAAGATTTTTGACATCTTCGCAACCATCGAAGACTGGCTTAAAGATAAGACTAAGTACGAAGCAGTCGATATCTTGCGCAAGTTCGACATTCCATGTGCGCCAGTACTGTCAATGAAAGAACTCGCTGCATCACCCGATTTGCGTGCCAGCGGTTCGATCGTGGAAGTAGATCACAAGGTGCGCGGTAAGTACCTAACGATTGGTAGCCCAATTAAGTTCTCTGATTTAGAGATTGAGGTAAAGCCATCCCCAGTATTGGGAGAGCATACCGATGAAGTATTAGCTGATCTGGGCTACGGCAAAGACGATATTGCTAAGTTGCACGCAGCAAAAGCAGTTTAATAACAATAATTTAGTTTGAACCTCCAAGGCGCCCTTCGTGGGCGCCTTTTTATTGGGCGCAGTGATATTCAATGGAGCTGAATCGCACAATGCGAAATCAAGTTTCAGGGTTTGAGAGCCGTGACTTGGGGTGGGCACCAAAAGGACGCCCACTAAGGTTGGCAAGCGAAGTATGGCTTATAGGCGACCCAGAAATCAGGGTGGTGCCGACTGGTAGAATTTGATTAATTCAAAATTTCAATACTTATTAGGACTACTGTTATGGCAAAAGCACTTGAGGGGGTGAAAATCCTCGATTTCACGCACGTTCAATCGGGCCCAACCTGTACCCAATTATTGGCTTGGTTTGGTGCCGATGTAATCAAGGTAGAGCGCTCGGGTGAGGGCGATGCTACCCGCGGTCAGTTGCGGGACATACCCGACGCCGATAGTTTGTATTTCACGATGCTGAACCACAATAAACGCTCGATTACTGTGAACACCAAAACGCCAGAGGGTAAAGATATTCTCGAGCGTTTGATTAAAGAATGTGATGTCTTGGTTGAGAACTTTGCACCAGGCGCCTTGGATCGCATGGGTTTTTCCTGGGAGCATATTCAGCACCTCAACCCACGCATGATCATGGCATCGATCAAGGGGTTTGGACCAGGACCCTATGAAGATTGCAAGGTATATGAAAACGTAGCGCAGTGTGCAGGTGGCTCCGCATCCACCACTGGTTTTGATGATGGTCCGCCAATGGTAACGGGCGCGCAGATTGGTGACAGTGGAACGGGATTGCACTTGGCCTTGGGCATCGTCACTGCTTTATATCAACGTACCCACTCGGGTCGCGGCCAGCTAGTACAAGCTGCCATGCAAGACGCTGTATTGAACTTGTGCCGCGTGAAACTGCGCGACCAACAGCGCCTTGATCGCAACGGCACCATGCAAGAGTATCCGCAGTTCCCTAACGGCCATTTTGGCGAGGCAGTTCCCCGTGCCGGTAATGCCTCAGGTGGTGGCCAGCCCGGCTGGATTCTGAAATGCAAAGGCTGGGAAACCGATCCTAATTCCTACATTTATGTTGTTGTTCAGGCGGCAGTATGGGAAGCCGTTTGTAAAGTGATTGGCAAAGAAGAGTGGATTACTGACCATGACTTTTCATCGCCGATGGCACGCTTGCCACGGCTGATGCAAATCTTTGGTGAGATCGAAAAATGGACCATGACCAAAACTAAGTTTGAGGTGATGGATGTATTAAATAAATACGACGTACCATGTGGCCCCATTCTATCGATGAAAGAAATCGCTGAAGAGCCAGCATTGCGTGCCACCGGCACTATCGTTGAAGTCGATCATCCGATTCGAGGCAAATACTTAACCGTAGGTAACCCCATCAAGTTATCCGATAGCGAAACCGAAGTCACGCGCTCACCATTATTAGGCGAGCATACCGATGAAATCCTTCAAGAGTTAGGATTTAATATCGACGACTTGATTGATTTACGCCACCGGAAAGTCATCTAAATGAAAGTTGCTCTTATCGGTAGTCAAGACTTTGGTAAAGCGGCACTTGAGGCTTTCATAGAGCGCGGCGATGAGATTGTTGCGGTTTTTTGTCCGCCGGATAATCCCAAGGCCACTAAGCCTGAGATTCTAAAAGAGGCAACCCTGGCAAAAGGCCTCGTGCCCTTGCAATTTGCATCGCTCAAGAGTCCCGAGGCAGCCGATGCCATGCGTAATAGCGGTGCGGATATTTGTGTGATGGCCTATGTCCTGCAATTTGTGCCACAAGAGCTCGCCAAGATACCGCGCCTCGGCACGATTCAATACCATCCTTCATTGTTGCCAAAGTACCGCGGCCCTAGCGCCATTAACTGGGCTATTGCCTTGGGCGAGACCAAGACAGGCCTCACCATTTTCCGACCATCGGATGGTCTGGATGAAGGTGAAGTGATTTTGCAAAAAGAGGTAGCCATTGGCGCAAACGATACCCTGGGATCGGTTTACTTTGATCACCTGTTTCCGCTTGGGGTGAAGGCGTTATTAGAGGCAGCTGATCTGGTTGCTGCAGGCAAGCACCAAGAGATAGTGCAAGATGAAACACTAGCCAATTACGAAGGGTGGTTTGATCAAGCGGCCGCCCGCATCCATTGGTCAAGCCACATTACGCAGATTCATAATTTGATTCGGGCCTGCAATCCTGCGCCCGGTGCTTGGACTATGGTGGGCGAACAAAAGGTACAGATTTACGACGTCAAGAAGCACGTCGCTGCGACCTATGGCGCCGTCAAAGGTAAGCCAGGCCAGATTACAGCCATCGGCTCCGAATCCTTCCATGTCACCTGCCACGGCGGACAGATCGAAGTATTAAAAGCCAAAGGACCTGCTGGCAAGGTGAGCGGCGCAGAGCTGGCTAAAAGCCTTGACCTAACTGTAGAGCAATTCTTTATTACTTAAGCGTTTGATAAGGCCTGCTAAGACTACGGCAGGTCTTAAATTTCGAGATTATCAATTAAGCGGGTTTTGCCTAGCTTGGCAGCAGTCACAATCACCAGTGGCTGACCTGCATCCAAATCGGCTTGCGTTGGTTTGGCTAAATCCTGTTGCTGGCGTATAGCAATGTAGTCTGGCTTCCATCCTCGGGCTTGCATTTGCGCCACTGCGCTAGCTTCAATACTTAGCAGCGCACTTAAAGTCTTTTCCTTAAGGCCTAGCACCTCATCACGCATCACATTTAATTGACGTTGTAGCGTTGGCGCCTCAGATCGCTCTGTATCCGAGAGATAGATATTGCGCGAGGATAGGGCTAATCCATCTTCAGCACGAATGGTTTCGGCTGGAACGATCTCAACTGGTAAAGCAAATTGACTAGCCATCTGACGCACAATCATCAGTTGCTGATAATCTTTTTTTCCAAAGACCGCAACTCGGGGCTGAACACAGGAAAAGAGTTTTAAAACAACGGTACAAACGCCCTTAAAAAAGCCGGGCCGAAATTCACCCTCGAGGATGTCGCCGAGTTGCTGCGGCGGATTAACCCGGTACTCTTGGGGCTGGGGGTAGAGGTCTTTTTCGGTGGGGGCAAATAAAATGTAGACCCCTTCTTTTTCAAGCTTATCGATGTCAGCCTGCATGGTCCGCGGGTAACTATCAAAGTCTTCATTCGGACCAAATTGCAGGCGGTTGACAAAAATACTCGCCACCACAGGATCGCCATGTTGACGCGCTAGGCGCATTAAAGACAGATGGCCTTCATGCAGGTTGCCCATGGTGGGCACAAACGAGGCGCGATTTTGACCCCGCAAGTGATCGCGTAACTCATTAATATCACTGATGATTTTCATGCGCTGGGTGTATAGGCCAGGCGCACGTAAATTGGCGCATAGGGCTCTGCTTGGGTAATCTCTACTAAGGCCTCTCGCGACAGTTCGAGCATGGCAATGAAATTCACAATCACGACGGGTACGCCATTGCCAGATGCAATCGCATCTTCAAACAATTCGCTGAACTCAACAAAGCGTGTGCTTTGTAGGCGACGCAAAATGCGCGTCATAAAATCACGCACCGATAGGGTTTCACGGGTGATGGTGTGGTGCTGATTTAATTTGGCCCGGTGCAGCACATCACGCCACGCCATTTGCAGGTCCTCTAAATTGACCTCAGGCCAAGTAACCGCTACCGTGGTGTCAACATAACCATGCGCAACCTGAAAGTCGCGACCTTGCTGCGGAATCTGTTCTAACTCTTGCGCCGCTAATTTCATGCGCTCGTATTCAAGTAGGCGACGCACCAGCTCTGCACGGGGATCATCTACTTCTTCTTCGCTATCGGCTTTTTTCATGGGCAGAAGCATGCGCGACTTGATTTCAATCAGCATGGCTGCCATCAGCAAATATTCTGCTGCTAGCTCTAAATTGGTATGGCGAATTTGATCAACGTAAGTTAAGTACTGGGCCGTGACTTGTGCCATCGGAATATCGAGCACATTGAAATTCTGTTTACGAATCAGGTAGAGCAGTAAATCGAGTGGACCTTCAAACGCTTCTAGAAAAACTTCGAGTGCATCGGGCGGAATGTATAGGTCAGTGGGAAGCTTAAAAAGGGGCTCACCATACAGTTTGGCAAAAGCCGCTGACATGCCATCGGTAACCGAGGGCGTGCTGTCAAACAAATTGGAGACAGGCTGGACCAGCGGGTCATTCATTGGAATAGACGTAGGCCCGTTGTTTGAGTTTGGCTGCTTTTAGGCGACGTTGGTCTTCCGGAGTGGTTGGCTCTTTGTCCCAGAGCAGGGCGCGACCCGCTTGCTGGCCTTGTTCCAAGTCGGGCTTGGCGGCCTTGAGTTTTTCAAGAAATACAGTGACATCAGACTGGTATTTAGGCATATCGATACTTAATTCTCAATAAATTCAATAACTTACAAAATCCCATGCAACTGGGTAAACCCCATTATTAACGATTTTGTAAGGCGTAAGTCAGATTTGTGTCTGCATCCTGCTTTTAGGTATTCGCCGCCAAAAGGACATCAATCTGAGTAGGCTCAACACGGCTCATGAGGTGGATATAGGGCGCAATGGGTTGTTGACTGGAGAGGGGCGTATTGATGTCGCTCCAAGCCATCGGCGCCACACATAAAAAGCGCTCAACGCCGGCGGCAACCTGCGGCAGAACCGGTTTTAAGTACAGACTTAAGCACCGGAATGCTTCTAATGTCACGCTGCATATTGCCTGAAGATCTGCGGCCCGCTCAGGGT
>CAMDKY010000016.1 GCA_945901245.1 Polynucleobacter meluiroseus
ATACATCCTCTAACCCACTTCTCAATCTCAGCTTTGTAACCCTCTTCAAATAATTTAGAGGCAGTAAATATAGGTCGAAACTCATCTTCATCATTGAGCTCAGAAGGTTTTGGGCAATAAATTGTCAGAGTCTCGACTATCTCGAGCGCATGATTTAAGTTGTTACCGGCCAGGGATTTGTATTTGTGAAAATATCCTCGACCAAAAGTTATTTTTGTTTGATCCATTACTATCACTATAGACAAAAAAATACCAACCCGAAGGCTGGTATTCTCATTTCTGGTGGGCCCACCAGGACTTGAACCTGGGACCAAAGGATTCCGGTTTGTGTAATTTTCATTACTCCCTGGACTATGCCTTCATCATATTGATTGCTCAACTTAGATGGGTGCCGTCTAGTCTCTACACGTTCAAAGTATTTCTACTAAGCTTCGCTCGGCGTTGGCTTGTGCAGCTTTTGGCTGCATTTAGCTTTCTCCGAATTTGACACCATCCCTTATGCAGTTTCCACGCATAAGGCACAACTTTCGCTATGAGTCCTCTGCTCTAACCAACTGAGCTATGGGCCCTAAAACTTTACATTTACTACACACCTTACTACTGGTGTTTACCACTGCAAAACCACACTAAAACCGCATTTACTACACACCTCGGTTTTTGCTCCGGTGTGTAAGCGGTGTGTAAGCAATTTTGACCACCTAATCGACCACTAAGCTCTTGAATCTATTGAGGTCTTTGCTACTAGACCCCTAGGGCTTCTTTCTTATGAGTCCTCTGCTCTAACCAACTGAGCTATGGGCCCTAATTTGTCATTGTAATTGAAGGGTTGGCAATCTCTGCGTGCAGTATGCATATGGTGGTTTCATTTCAATAAGATATACATTATTATATGTATATCTTATGGGAGAAAAGTGATGATCGTATCCAAATGGGGCAACAGCTTAGCCATACGACTGCCCTCTCAAGTAGTGGAGCATCTCAATCTCAAAGAGGGGGATGACATTGAAATTCTTGTCGCCGATAAAAAACATTTTCAAGTGAAAAAGAAACCATCCCTGCAAGAGAGGATTGAGGGTTTGAGAAAATTCCGGGGACGCATGCCCGCCGATTTTCACTTTGATCGATCTGAATTGAATGAACGCTAAAAAGATATTCTTTGATACCAACACCCTGCTTTATCTTCTCTCTTCAAATGAGGATAAGTCGAATTGGGTCAGCCGCAATCTACAACAATCCAATGTAATCAGCGTTCAGGTACTTAATGAGTTCACGTCAGCAAGCCTGAGAAAAATCAAGCTGACACATACTGAGCTCGATGAATTTTTAGATTTATTTACTACAACATGTGATGTACGGTCGCTTGACCTAGAGACATTCGAGATTGGCTTAATGGTATCCAGAAGATATGGCTACCAGCACTACGATTCAATGATTATTGCTGCAGCACTACAGGCAGGATGTGAGCGGCTGTATTCAGAAGACATGCAACACCGACAAACCATCGACAAACGACTACAGATCGTGAATCCTTTTATTTAAGGACTCACGATGGCAGTTTGCTTAATCAATCTTCTTCGAGGAAGGTCTTGAGCTTGTCGCTGCGGCTAGGGTGACGCATTTTTCTCAAAGCCTTGGCTTCAATCTGACGGATGCGCTCACGCGTCACATCAAACTGCTTACCCACTTCTTCGAGGGTATGGTCTGTGCTCATTTCTACACCGAAGCGCATACGCAATACTTTCGCTTCGCGCGGCGTTAATGAGTCGAGAACATCCTTAACGACATCGCGCATCGATTCATGCAAAGCTGCTTCGGCTGGAGCCAAGGTGTTGCCGTCTTCAATGAAGTCACCTAAATGGGAGTCTTCGTCATCGCCAATCGGTGTTTCCATCGAGATAGGCTCTTTGGCGATTTTCATGATCTTACGGATCTTGTCTTCCGGAATCTCCATTTTCAAGGCCAAGGTTGCTGCATCGGGCTCATGTCCAGTCTCTTGCAGAATCTGACGGCTAATTCGGTTCATCTTATTGATGGTCTCGATCATGTGGACCGGAATACGAATCGTACGGGCCTGATCAGCGATGGAGCGAGTAATGGCCTGACGAATCCACCACGTCGCGTAAGTTGAGAACTTATAGCCACGGCGATACTCAAACTTATCCACTGCCTTCATGAGGCCAATGTTGCCCTCTTGTATCAAATCGAGGAACTGCAAGCCGCGATTGGTGTACTTTTTAGCAATCGAAATCACCAAACGCAAGTTAGCAACGGTCATTTCTCGTTTGGCTTCACGTGCGCGCTTCTCGCCTGCAATCATTTGCTTGTTCACTTCTTTTAATTCAGGTAAAGGCAAAACAACCTTCGTTTGAATATCAATCAGCTTTTGTTGCAGCTCTTGAATAGCAGGAACGTTACGCTCCAGAAGTGCACTGTAGGACTTATTGTCTTTCATTAAATTAGCCGTCCACTTTAAATTCATGGACATCTTGGGGAAGTCTTTTAATACCTCGCCGCGCGATACGCCAATTTTGTCCACCAACAAGCTAACGATGCCACGCTCGAGTTTCCAGACTTGGTCTACTTGGGAGCGCATGGTATCGCAAAGCTTTTCAACGCTCTTCGCCGTCAAACGGAAACCAAGCATTTCATTCCGAATGGCTTCCTGTGCTTTGATATAGGCAGGGCAGTTGTATCCATCCCGGTTATACGCACGGAGCATCTTGTCCGCCTGCGTGCGGATGATGGCAAACTTTTCTAAAGAAATCTGCTTGAGTTCTTCCAGTTGCTTAGCACTGGCCGTGCTTGAGCCACCACCACCGCCACCAGTATCTTCTTCGCCTCCCTCTTCATCTCCTTCTATAGCTTCGAGGTCTTCTTCTGGCTCATCGGGTCCCAGCTGAATGTCTTCGGCATTGGGATCTACTAAACCATCGACAAACTGATCAATCTCCATTTCGCCGGAAACAATCTTATCGGCATTGCCAACGATTTCAGCAATGGTGACTGGGCATGCGGAAAGGGCCATCACCATGTCTTTGAGACCTGCCTCAATTTTCTTGGCAATCACAATCTCGCCCTCGCGGGTCAGCAGATCGACTGTTCCCATCTCGCGCATGTACATGCGCACAGGGTCAGTCGTTCGGCCAAACTCCGAGTCAACGGTAGATAAAGCAGCCTCAGCCTCTTCTTCTGCCTCCTCATCGGACGCACCTGAAATTCCGTTTTCATTCAGGAGCAGGGTTTCTGCATCAGGGGCTTGCTCGTATACGGTAATACCAATGTCATTGAGCAAACCGATTAAGGTTTCGAGTGCGTCAGCATCCGACAACTCATCGGACATCACGTCATTCATTTCACCGTGGGTTAGGTAGCCCTTAGACTTACCCATCTTAATCAGGGTTTTCAGGCGGGCGCGGCGTAATTCTTGCTGCTCCTCCGAGCCTAACTGCTGCGCTGCAAACTCTTTTAAGAGGGCCTTCTCTTTAGCCTTGCGATCTCTCGCTTTTTGGCGATCGGTGCGATTGTCTTCACCGGATTCCGCAGCAGGGACTTCAGCTTTGGCTTTACGCCCTTTGGTTTTTTTACCCTCTTCTCCTACTTCTCCGCCCTGCAATACCTCAGCAGATGTAGCCGCTTTGGACTTGCCTTTGCCTTTTGGTAATTCAGGCTCAACTGCTTTGCCTTTTTTAGCTGGGACGTCTTTGTTTGTTTTTGCAGCGACTGCTGTTTTTTTAGTTGCCTTCACCTCTAGCTTTGCTTTTGCAGCTACCTTGGCTGACGTCTTCGCCGCAGGCTTGCCCGCCTTTGCTACTGGCCTTGCTGGCTTCGCCGGTTTTTTAACTGCCTTCGCTGGAACTTTTGATGCTGCCTTCTTTGCTGCTGGCTTTGTAGGCTTTGCGATTGGCTTTTTTGCTGTCTTTGCAGGTGCCGTCGCTTTTTTGGGGGCTACTTTAGATGCTGGCTTGGACTTAAGGGGCGCCGACTTTTTGGCAGGTGCTTTGGCTTTAGCTGTTGGAGCGGCTTTCTTGACTGGTGCTTTAATAGCGACTTTGCCTTTGACTGGGGCGGCTGTTTTCTTAGCAAGGGGTTTGGACTTGCTTGCTGCTGGAGTATTTTTCACGGGTTTTGCGCTTTTATTGGTTTTGCTGCTGGGCATAGGTTTACGCTCACTTACTTAATTGTTGGTTTCAATGGGTCAGACCAATTGCCTGGGCCACTACGGTCAATCAATTCAAATTAATGACGCAAGTGACTGAATTACATCGTATTTTTTCTCTGAACAAAGGATTATAGTCGATTCAGTATTTTCTGACGCTGAAATAAGCAATAAATCGGGCTTAAACAGCTACTTTTTAAGGACTTAAGGGCTTTTTTTAGGAAAACTTCAGGCGCTCGCCCAGCTCGCGATACCGCGCCCGATCTAAATCCGATGCTTCGCCGCTGGATATACGCTGGGTAATGGCAGTCATTTCATTTTTTAATTGGAGCGTGCCGAGCTTTTTTAGGGCACCGTCTAGATCAGCCGCAGCGCCGCCTGCATCCAAATCTGATTCCATCACCCGTTTGCGCAGTACCTCATACATCGATGCAAGCTCGCTGCGGGAGAGTTGTTCCTGAAACAATGCGAACGCACCGGCGCCTGGGCTTGATTCTGTGCCGGATGCGCTAGATGTATTGGGCAAATAATCCAATTGATCGCATTGCTTAATTAAATCGGTCATCAGCATCAATGCGTTGGTTGAGCGCTGCTCCGCTGCTACCAAGACCAATTGCCGTTGTTCGGTATTCAGGCCCTTGCCCAAATGCGGAAACTGAATCAGCACGCGCAAAATTTGCTCGGCTAAATCCATCGGCGCATTGGGTGGTGGAATCACCGGCCCCGCTGGCTTTTTACTATAGCCCTTACCAGGCTGCCAGGTAGTGGATTGGCTTCGTGCTCCAGCACCCATTTGTGCTGCTGACATTCCTTGTACTTGGTTACTGCTGCGTGCCGCTGGTACAACCGTCAGCCCACAAAATGCCTCTAACTCAGCTGCGGTAGAGGAGGTTCGTATTGCTACTTCACGCAGCATTTGCGTGCGCAAGGCAATCGGTGCCATCGATAAAAACAAAGGCTTGGCAGCATGGTGGGTTTGCGCCCGCCCTTCCGGCGTCGTTAAGTCGTGGCCTTCGCTGACGATCTTAAAAAAGAATCCGGAAAACGACGTAGCCTCTTTAACGGCTTTTTCAAACGCAGGCGCGCCGTAGGCACGAACGTAACTATCGGGATCATGTTCTGTTGGCAAAAATAAGAAACGGATTTCTTTATCGTCCGACATCAAAGGCAAACAGGCTTCCAGCGCCCGCTGTGCTGCACGTTGGCCAGCCGCATCGCCGTCAAACGAAAACACAATCCGATCGGTTTGGCGCAGCAGCATGCGCACATGATTGGCTGTACAGGCTGTGCCTAAGGTCGCTACCGCATTGGGAAAGCCCAACTGCGCCAAGGCCACTACGTCCATATAGCCTTCGCAAACCAAGACGTACTCTTGCGCTCGAATCGCTTGACGCGCTTCAAACAACCCATACAAGGTATTGCCTTTAGAAAAGAGGGGCGTTTCAGGTGAGTTCAAATACTTGGGCTCGCCTTGATCCAAGATCCGTCCACCAAAACCAATGACCTGGCCTTTGTGATTGCGGATGGGGAACATCACGCGATCACGAAAGCGATCATAGCGACGCGCTGTTGGGTTGGACTCGCTGGTCTCGCTCTGAATTAATAAACCACCTTCAAGTAAGGGCTTGGCAGTAGCGTCGTCAGCATAGCTACCGAACACCGCCTCTAAGCCTTGCCAGCCATCGGGCGCATACCCCAGTGAATAGCGCTTCGCAACTTCACCGGTAAGGCCGCGGCTTTTTAAGTAATCAATTGCGCGCGGCGCCGCCTTTAACTGAGTTTTATACCAATCGGCTGCCAAACCCATCACCTCACTTAGGGCAAGTGCCTGCTGTTGCCTCGCTACATCGTTGGCAGTGCGCTCCTCACGTGGCACGGTAAGTCCGGCAGAGCGCGCGAGCTCTTCAATCGTTTCAACGTAACCGAGCCCCGAGTACTCCATTAAAAAGCCAATGGCAGAACCATGCGCACCACAGCCAAAGCAGTGATAGAACTGCTTGGTTGCCGACACCGAAAATGACGGGGATTTTTCTTGATGGAATGGGCAGAGGCCTTGGTAGTTGGCCCCTGCTTTTTTTAACTTAACGTGCTGCCCAACGACATCGACGATGTCGACCCGATTGAGTAAATCTGCAATAAACGATTGAGGGATCATGCCCATGGCGCGCTTTGCTTTACGCTTACTGAGCGAGTGCCGCTTTCACGAGGCCAGATACCGCGCCCATATCGGCTTTGCCTGCCAGTTGGGGCTTGAGCGCGCCAATCACCTTACCCATGTCCTGCGGTCCGCTTGCGCCCAGTTGTTTGATGGTTGCAGTCACAATGGCAGCGACCTCGGCATCGGATAACTGTGCTGGCAAGTAGGCTTGCATAATCGCCATCTCAGCTGCTTCGATCGCCACTAAATCAGCGCGGCCTGCTTTTTCAAACTGACTAATGGAGTCTTTGCGCTGCTTGATTAACTTTTCGACAATCGCAATCACGCCAGCGTCATCCACCACCACGCGCTCATCCACCTCACGCTGTTTGATGGCTGCTAGCAAAAGGCGAATCGCACCTAAACGCTCGGCCTCTTTCGCGCGCATGGCGTTTTTCATATCCTCGGTGATTTGGTCTTTCAGGCTCATGGCATTTCCTTGCGATTATTGAATGTATTGGTGTCTATTAGTACCACAACAAAAAAACAAAAACCCGCTGCGTTTTACCGTCAGCGGGCTTGTTGGCCACTCCATGAATGGAGTGCCTGTATTCGGGCTGCCCTGTTAGTAAAGCTTTTTAGGCAACATCTGGCTGCGAATACGCTTGTAGTGGCGTTTTGCAGCAGCGGCTTTTTTGCGCTTGCGCTCTGCAGTTGGCTTTTCGTAAAACTCGCGGGCACGCAAGTCAGTCAAAAGACCGTTTTTTTCAATGGTGCGCTTGAAACGGCGTAATGCCACTTCAAAAGGCTCGTTTTCGCGGAGGCGGACTGTAGTCATGCTGGTTTAACTCGTATATGCTCGAATAATCGAAATTAACTGAATCTCGGATTCTAGCACGGCTTAGCTAAAAATGATCGTTTTGGGCATAGAAACTTCCTGTGATGAGACCGGAATCGCGGTTTATGACACTAAAAACTGGGAAGCCGGACAACCCGCCCGCCAAGGCATATTAGGCCAGGCCCTCCACTCTCAAGTGGCCATGCACCGTGAATACGGGGGTGTTGTCCCTGAATTAGCCTCTAGAGACCATATTCGCCGGGTTTTACCCCTCCTCGAAGAGACTTTAGCGCAGGCTAGCCTACCCCTAGATTCGATTGATGCCATTGCCTATACCCAAGGCCCGGGGCTGGCTGGGGCCCTGTTGGTCGGCACTGCATTTGGTCGGTCTCTGGCGCTCGCTTTAGAAAAGCCATCGATTGGAGTACACCACCTCGAGGGTCACCTGCTCTCCCCTCTACTGGGTGAATCTGCCCCCCAATTTCCATTTATTGCCCTCTTGGTATCGGGTGGCCATACCCAGCTGATAGGTGTAGAAGGGGTGGGTCAATACCAACTCCTTGGGGAAACCGTGGATGATGCTGCTGGCGAGGCATTCGATAAAACGGCCAAATTATTGGGCTTGGATTACCCCGGCGGCGCCGCGGTATCGTTATTGGCGGAGAGTGGCAAACCAGGGCGCTTTGATTTACCCCGGCCCATGCTGCATTCAGGGGATTTGGATTTTTCCTTCTCAGGTCTCAAGACAGCCGTCCTCAATCAAGTCAATCGCTTTAGCCCAGAGAACCTAAACGATAAAGTCCAGTTTGACGCTGACCTTGCTTATGCATTTGTTGAGTCTCTAGTAGACGTATTAGTGCAGAAGTCAGCCAAAGCCATCCAGCAAACAGGCTATCGTGACTTGGTCTTGGCAGGGGGAGTGGGTGCTAACAAACAACTGCGAGCGGCGCTCCATGCGCGCGCCCTACGCGATCAGTTTCAGGTGCACTATCCACCGCTGCAGCTCTGTACCGACAACGGCGTCATGATTGCCTTTGCGGGGGCTTTGCGTTTACTCGCAGGACATCAAGACGGGGATACCGCCGCTTTTGACATCAAGCCACGCTGGGATTTAACTGCTGCTTAAGTCAAAAAAGCGTCCGGAAAGCGAGTGCTAATTGACGTCTTAATGCCATCCGTATCCAGACCACAGCGCGACATCAGCAAGTTGTAATCACCATGCTCAATGAATTCATCTTTCAGGCCCAATTGCAATACCGGCTTATTGATATTCAATTGGATCAGCGCCTCAAGGCAAGCACTACCAGCACCCCCCATAATTGCGCCGTCCTCAATCGTGACGAGGTAGTCGTGGTTAGTTGCAACTGCTTTTAGTAAATCCACATCCAAGGGTTTTACAAAACGCATATTCACTACGGTCGCATTAAGTGCCTCACCCACATCGAGTGCAGGGTATAGCAAGGTTCCAAACGCCAAAATGGCAAGTCGTTTACCCGCAACTGCAGTCGACTCACGGCGTACCTCGCCCTTACCTAAAGGCAAAGTCCGTAACTCCGCCGATGGTTTAGCACCAACCCCGGATCCGCGCGGATAACGCACGGCGCTCGGATGCGGCTGACGATAGGCTGTAGTGAGTAAATCGCGGCACTCGGCTTCATCTGCCGGAGTCATGACCAGCATGTTCGGTATGCAGCGCAAGAAGGGAATGTCATATGCACCCGCATGGGTTGCGCCATCGGCTCCGACCAAACCAGCACGATCGAGCGCAAACACCACCGGCAAATCCTGAATCGCCACATCGTGAATCAATTGATCATAGGCGCGCTGCAAAAAGGTGGAATAAATCGCCACTACCGGCTTCATGCCTTCACAGGCCATGCCCGCAGCAAAAGTGACAGCATGCTGTTCTGCAATGCCAACGTCGTAATAACGATCGGGGAAGCGCTTTTCAAACTCAACCAGACCCGATCCTTCGCGCATGGCCGGCGTAATACCAACCAGTAGCGGGTCGGCATGCGCCATATCGCATAGCCACTCGCCAAACACTTGGGTAAAGGTTTGTTTGGTATTGCTTGTTTTTTGAATGCCCTCGGAGGGATTAAATTTACCGGGGCCGTGATACAGAACTGGGTCGGCCTCGGCCAACATATACCCTTGGCCTTTGCGCGTGATGACATGCAAAAACTGAGGGCCGCCACCTTCGAGGGCTAGTCGTCGAACGTTTTGCAGCATGGGCAGCAAAGCATCTAAATCGTGGCCATCGATTGGCCCAAAATAGTTAAAACCAAATTCTTGAAAAATCGTGGATGGTGACACCATGCCTTTCGCATGATCCTCTAAACGCTTCGCAAACTCGCGCAATGGCGGCGCAATCGATAAAACACTATCGATGCCTTTTTTGGTTGCAGAATAAATATTGCCACTGAGCAGGCGCGCAAGGTAGCGATTGAGCGCTCCCACCGCCGGAGAAATCGACATGTCGTTGTCGTTCAGAATCACGATTAAGGGCAGATCATCGTAGACGCCGGCGTTATTCATCGCCTCAAATGGCATACCAGCACTCATGGCGCCATCGCCAATCACTGCAATTGCGACGCGCTGTTCTCCCTTGGTTTGGGCCGCCCTGGCCATCCCCATGGCGGCAGAGATGCTGGTGGATGAATGGCCAGTACCAAAGGTATCGTATTCACTTTCTGCGCGCCGTGGAAATCCAGAGAGTCCATTAAATTGCCGTAAGGTATTCATGCGCTCGCGGCGACCCGTCAAGATTTTATGGGGGTAACTTTGATGCCCGACATCCCACACAATGCGATCACGCGGCGTATCAAACACGTAATGCAGCGCAATCGATAACTCGACTGTGCCCAAGTTGGACGATAAGTGTCCGCCGGTTTTGGATACCGAATCAATGACAAATTGACGCAGCTCATCAGCAAGAGCTGGCAACGCCTCGCGTTCCAATTTACGCAAATCAGCAGGATCATTAATCGTATTCAACATCATCGTTTTAGAGCGTAGTTAAAAAATAGTTAGTGTGTGCGCTCTACTACAAGCCGCGCGAGTGCGCGCAGTGCATCTGCTTTAGGGCCAAACGGTGCAAGGCTATCTAAAGCAAGGGCTTGTAATTCTTTCGCTTGGTTTTGAGCATACTCTAAGCCCATCAGCGTGACATAGGTTGGCTTATCATCTGCCGCATCTTTTCCAGCAGTCTTACCTAGAGTCTGGCTATCGGCCGTTGCATCCAGTACATCATCCACCACCTGAAAGGCCAGCCCGAGTGCAGTGGAGTATTGCGTCAATTGAGTCAGCGCAGTTGCATCCAGCTCGGCAGTAATCGCGCCCATGCGTACAGCGCAGCTCAGCAAAGCACCGGTTTTCATGGCGTGCATTTGTTTGAGGGCAGTGAGATCAATCTTTTGACCTACGCTCTCCAAATCAATCGCTTGGCCACCAGCCATACCAAGCGAGCCTGAGGCTTTACTCAGCTCGCCAATCAGGGATAAGCGCATCTCCGCTGTGCCTTGGGTATCCACCAATACTTCAAACGCTTTGGTTTGCAGGGCATCACCAACTAGAAGCGCGGTTGCCTCATCAAATGCTTTGTGAACAGTTGGACGACCGCGACGTAAATCATCGTCATCCATGCACGGCAGATCATCGTGCACCAAGGAATAGGCATGAATCATCTCAATGGCAGCTGCAGCAGCATCGAGCACCTCAGGATTGGACTTACCCAACTCACCCGCAGCAAACACCAATAAAGGACGAATCCGTTTACCGCCCCCTTGGGCGGCATAGCGCATAGCTTCATGGAGGCGTTGCGGCAGTAACTGGGCTGAATCAAGACGAAGATCCAAGGCTGTTTCGGCGCGCGCCGAGCCGGCCTGCAACCACACTCCAAAATCAAATGTCATGGGATTAGGCCTCAAATACCCGAACCTGTTGCTCGACTTGCACTAAGACACCCTGGCAATGGCGCAATAAAGCGGCACCGCGCTGATAAGCGGCCAAGGTTTCTTCCAGGGAATATTGACCTGACTCCATATCGGCAATCAGTTTTTCAAGTTCTTTTACAGCCTGCTCATAGCGCAGGGCTGGGTCAATTTGCACCTCTATGCCATTGGCAATGGCATCGGATTTTTTTGCTGGCATGTGCAGTTTCCGGAAAATAAGGGGGTTATATGGCTCGTATGCCTAAATCATGCCTGATTTTCCACCAAAGCAGCGTCTTCCTATAAAAGCGAGCCCCAGTCATCGGTGGGTATAATCCCCTCCTTCCTTTCCAATATCGATCTTTCGATGGTTGGATTGGTTGTTCCGCTTAGCTTCGGCTGACTTTTTCGGGGGTGGGGAGAATGACTAATCTGGCTACCGCGCAGCAACTTGCGCCGTCCAATCTGCAGTTGCCGGTCTCGGCTTACTTTGACGTTGATCTGTATCAGCGCGAGATGGCTCTGCTATTTAAGCAGGGGCCTGGCTATGTGGGCCATCAATTAATGGTGCCCGAACAAGGCTCCTATCGCACCCTAAGCGCAGAAAACGAAGGTCGCGTATTGGTTCGTAACCCAGCAGGCGTTGAACTCCTCTCCAATGTATGCCGCCATCGTCAAGCCCTGATGCTCAATGGCTCGGGTCAAGTGGATACCATTGTTTGCCCTTTGCACCGCTGGACTTATGGATTGGATGGTCAATTACTAGGGGCTCCGCATTTCGGCGATAAGCCCTGCCTTCATTTAGGAAAATCGCCACTGCAAAACTGGCAAGGATTGCTGTTTGAAGGTCCGCGCGATGTTCGTAAAGACTTAGGCAAATTGGGTGTGGCTGACGATTTAGACTTTACCGGCTACATGCTCGATCACGTTGAGGTGCATGAGTGTAACTACAACTGGAAAACCTTCATTGAGGTTTACCTCGAGGATTACCATGTGGTGCCCTTTCATCCGGGGCTTGGTCAATTTGTCTCCTGTGAAGACTTGCATTGGGAATTCGGTGATTGGCATAGCGTACAAACGGTGGGTATCCATAAAAACCTCGCCAATCCGGGCTCTCCCGTCTATCGCCAATGGCATGAGGCAGTGCTGCGCCACCATGGTAATACACCACCGCGGCATGGTGCTATTTGGCTGACCTACTACCCCAATGTGATGGTCGAGTGGTATCCAGGGGTGCTGTGCATTTCTACACTACACCCCATGGGCCCTAATAAAACCCGCAATATTGTGGAGTTTTACTATCCCGAAGAAATCGCCCTATTTGAACGTGAATTTGTCGAGGCCGAGCGGGCCGCGTACATGGAAACCTGCATCGAAGATGATGAGATTGCCGAGCGCATGGACGCGGGTCGCGCCGCACTCCTCGCTAGAGGCGTAAACGAAGTCGGGCCATACCAAAGCCCAATGGAAGACGGGATGCAGCATTTTCATGAATGGTATCGCCGGGAGATGCAGTTTTAACTAGGCGAGTAGATGCATTCACGGTAGACTATTTTTTCTTGCCGACCACCCACAAGGAGCTTGCGCTATGAACCCACTCATCACACCTAATCAGTTAGAAGAGCTCGTTAATACGGGCGCAGATATTCTCATCTGTGACTGCCGCTTTGATTTAGTAAACCCAAACGCAGGTCGTGAAGCTTATAACGCAGGTCATATTTTGGGTGCCATTTACGTCGATCTAGGTCGCGATCTCTCTGCAGCAAAAACCGGCAGCAACGGCCGTCATCCGCTGCCTAGCCCTGAAGAATGGGCAACAACAAAGCAGCGCCTCGGTATAGACCCCAAGACAACCGTGATTGCCTACGATAATCATGGCTCAGTCTACGCAAGCCGCTTGTGGTGGATGCTCAAAGCCAGCGGGCATACGCATGTCCAAGTATTGGATGGTGGTCTATCCGCATGGAATGGCTCGATTGGCACCATTCCACCAATGATTGAGCCCTTAAAAGTAATCCCGGCTCCGCAGGAGTGGGTAGGCGCAGTCACAGTGGACGTCATCGAAGAGTGCATTGCAGATCCGAATTTACTGGGCCATTGCATGATCGATGCGCGCGCTGAAGATCGCTTTCGTGGGGAAAACGAAACCCTAGATCCGGTCGGCGGTCATATTCCAGGAGCACTGAATCGCTTCTTTAAACACAATCTCAGTGCAGGGCAATTTAAATCACCTGAGGTCTTGCGCGCTGAATTTGAATCCTTACTGGGTAGCACGGCTGCGCATGATGTAATTCACCAATGCGGATCTGGCGTTAGTGCTTGCCATAATGTGTTGGCAATGGAGGTGGCGGGCTTAGCGGGATCCCGTTTATACGTTGGTAGCTGGAGCGAATGGTGCACCGATCCAAAACGGCCGATTGCCACCTGAGAAAACCCTCTAAGCTGGCGGTTTAGTGTCCGCGCGAGAGCAAGATAATCAAGCCCACGCCACAACCGATCAAGGTTATTTGCCGCAAGGATTCCCGCCAATGGGATCTGCGGTGCATTTGCGGAATTAAATCACTCACGGCAATGTAGATAAATCCACTGGAGGAAATCACCAGCAAATAGGGCATTGCGGCATTGGCTTTTTCTAAAAAGAAATACCCCAGCACACCACCCAATACCGACAGAGCACCGCTAATTAAGTTATAAAGCAATGCACGTGCCCGCGAAAAACCAGCATTAATCAGCACAATAAAATCACCGATTTCCTGCGGTATCTCATGCGCCACAATCGCCATTGCCGTAAACACACCGACTTCAAAGTCCACCATAAATGCGGCAGCAATTAAAACGCCATCGACAAAATTGTGCAGTCCGTCGCCAATCAAAATCATCCAACCGCTTTGACCAGCCTCTTCTGCATCGTGCCCATGGTGGTGATCATGGCCATCGCCTTCATGGTGATGACTATGGCGTAGCAACGACACCTTCTCTAAAAGAAAAAATCCCAGAAGACCTGCAAGCAAAACCGCAAACAACACATGGGGATCAACTCCAGGCATTTCAAATGCTTCTGGTAGAGAATGGAGCAATGCAGCGGCAAGCAAAATACCGACCGAAATACTCACCATTCGGTCGACCAGCTTCGCTAAAACACCTAGCGATAAGCTTGCCGCAATCAGAACACTCGATACACCCGCACCTGCTGTTACTAAAATAATAAGCTGCAGGGTGGTCATACCACTCCGTTCCGCTTAAACCAATCCAAACACTTTACCCAGCCATCGGCAGCCGGTCCAGCACGGTAGGTCTCACGGTAATCCGCATGAAACGCGTGGGGGGCATCGAGGTAAATCTCAAAACGCGATGCTTTTGCTTCTAGATTTTTTGATCCTGCCACGGCCAATGCTTGACGCATCTTATCCACGCTCTCGAGCGAAATGCCGGTATCGGCTGAACCATATAGACCAAGTACAGGGGCTTTGAGCTCTGCCGCAATGTCGACTGGATGGCGTGGGTTACCAGCTGTTTTTTCACCGACTAAGCGGCCGTACCAAGCGACGCCTGCCCGCACTTCGGGCATGGTGGCGGAGAGCCAAGTAATCCGTCCGCCCCAGCAAAAACCGGTAACGCCAACGCGCTTCACATCACCGCCATTGGCGCCAGCCCACGCAATCGCTGCCCGTATATCACCCAAGACTTGGGCATCCGGTGTTTTTGCAACGATGTTGGTGAAGATTTCAGCTACGGTTCCATAGGTATTGGGATCGCCGGCCCGCACAAAAAATTCAGGGGCAATGGCCATATAACCCATATTGGCAAAGCGACGAGTGACGTCGGCAATGTATTCATGCACACCAAAAATTTCACTGCAGACAATCACGATTGGCAATGGCCCTTTAGCCTTTTCAGGGCGTGACACATAGGCTGGCATTTGTATGTTGCCGGATGGGATCGACAGTTCACCTGCCTTGATACCTGTAAAGTCAGTTTTAATGACCTGCGCCAGAACGGGTTGGGATGCTGCAACAAAACCGACGCCAAGGCCAGTTGCTGTTACAGCCGATGCCTTCATAAAGTCTCTTCGATTGGTGCTCATATTCGTCTCCTGTTTGCGTTTGATTTAATGCGCTTCTTCCCAATTATCACCGACACCGATACTCACCAGCAAAGGTACCTTCAGTGTTGCAACCGAGCACATCAAGCCTGGTAGGGCCTTTTGCACGTAATCCAGCTCGTCTAAAGGCACATCAAAGACCAGTTCATCGTGTACTTGCAGTAGCATGCGCGTCTTTAATCCTTCCGCTTCTAGCCAATTCTGCACTGCAACCATCGCCAATTTAATTAAGTCCGCGGCAGTGCCTTGCATCGGCGCATTGATGGCGGCACGTTCGGCGCCCTGCCGGCGGGGGCCGTTAGAGCCCTTGATCTCGGGTAGCCAAAGCCGCCGACCAAAGACCGTTTCGACATAACCTTGCTCCCGCGCCTGCAGCTTGGTTTCTTCCATGTACTGCGCCACGCTGGGGTAACGCTCAAAGTACGTGGCGATGTACTTTTGCGCAGCAGCACGTTCAATACCCAAATTACCAGCAAGGCCATAGGCGCTCATGCCATAAATCAAACCGAAATTAATCACCTTGGCATAGCGACGCTGCTCTGACGATACTTGCTCGAGCGGTATGCCGAAAATTTCAGCAGCAGTTGCCTGATGAATGTCCTTCCCAGCAGCAAATGCCGTTAATAGACTTTCGTCTTCCGCAATGTGCGCCATGATGCGCAGTTCAATTTGTGAATAATCGGCAGACAATAACTTGCAGCCCGCCGCTGGCACAAAGGCTTCGCGTATCCGCCTACCTTCCTCGGTACGCACCGGAATGTTTTGCATATTGGGCTCACTCGATGCCAAGCGACCCGTTACCGCAACGGCTTGCGAGAAATTGGTATGCACGCGCCCGGTTTTAGGGTTCACCATGCGCGGTAATTTCTCAATGTAGGTCGACATCAGTTTTGCAAGGCCACGGTAATCCAAAATCCTCGCCGGCAAGGGAAAATCTTCCGCTAGTTTTTGCAAGACCTCTTCATCGGTCGACGGCGCGCCCGACGGGGTTTTTTTAATCACCGGCAACTGCAATTGCCCAAACAAAATCTCGGCAATTTGCTTGGGTGACTGGATATTAAATGGCTGCCCTGCAAGCGTATGAATCTCGCCCTCTAAGGCCAAGAGTCGTTTGCCCACTTCAAGCCCTTGAGCTGCTAAACGCGCCGAGTCAATCCGAATACCGTTGCGCTCCATCACCCCCAGTACACGCATGGCCGGCATTTCGATCTGCTCGTATACGTAGCGTAAGCCTGGGCTACTTTCAATCTGTGGCCATAAGAAATGATGCAAGCGCAAGGTAATATCGGCATCTTCTGCAGCGTAGTTGGTTGCCGTTGCCAGGTCGACTTGATCAAAGCCAATTTGATGCACGCCCTTGCCGCACACTTCTTCGTAGCGGATGGTCTTCACACCCAAGTGGCGCTCCGCCAAGCTATCCATATTGTGGGCCAAATGCGATTCCAGCACATAGGACTCCAATAAGGTGTCGTGCTGTATCCCGCGTAAGGCAATACCGTAGTTCGCAAAGATATGGGCGTCGTACTTGAGGTTCTGCCCAAGCTTGTGACGCTTGGGGTCCTCTAGCCAGGGGCGCATCTGATCCAAGACCGATTGGCGATCGAGTTGATCCTCGCCAGTGCGGTGCGCCAGTGGGATGTAACAGGCAACGCCTTCTTCGGCACTGAGTGAAATCCCAACTAGCTCGGCTACCAAGGCATCAAGCCCCGTCGTTTCGGTATCAATGCACACCAAATCAGCAGCGGCTATTTTGGCCAGCCATGCATCTAGTCTTGCCTGATCAACCACGCATTCGTATCGACGCTCGATCGCATGTTGCTCCGCGGCATCTTTTGCGGGAATCGTTGGTGTAAGTGCGGGTGGATTAACTGATTTTGATGAGACTGCGCTCGGCGATGAAGCCGAGTTACCCACTAAATCAAATGCGGGCACATCATTTTGTGCGGCGCCGCTTGCCTGTGCAGCGCCCTCTTCGCTTAATCGCTTCTCCACATCACGCAACCAAGTTTTAAATGCAAAGCGCTCAAAGAACTCTTTTAATACGGGTAAATTCTCTGGCTTGGCATGCAAATCGTCCAGACCAGGAATATGTTCATTCAGATCACAATCCAATTTCACGGTGAGCAGCTCCCTTGCTCGCAATAGCCAGGGCAGGCTAGCACGGAGGTTATCGCCCACCACGCCTTTGATTTCATCTGCGCGCGCCATGAGTTGATCCAAATCGCCGTATTCTGCTAACCATTTATTTGCGGTCTTCGGCCCAGCCTTAGGCACTCCAGGTACGTTATCCACCGCATCACCAACGATGGTGAGGTAATCGACAATGCGCTCGGGTGGTACGCCGAACTTTTGGGTCACGCCATCCACATCGAGCTTCTCATCGGTCATGGTATTAATCAGCGATACCGAGGAATTGACCAGTTGCGCCAAATCCTTATCACCAGTCGAGATGATGGTGTCCCAGCCGGCCTCAGTAGCTTGCCTGGCCAAGGTACCAATCACATCGTCTGCCTCTACCCCCGAAACGACTAGGATCGGCCAGCCCAGGGCCTTAACCAACTCGTGAATTGGCTCAATTTGAACCACCAGGTCTTCTGGCATGGAACTGCGATTTGCCTTGTATTCGGGGTAGAGCTCGTCCCGAAAGGTCTTGCCTTTGGCATCAAAAACGCAGGCCAAGTGGTCTGCCTGGATCTCGGCCCTAGCCCGCCGCATCATATTAACCATGCCATAAACCGCTCCAGTAGGCTCTCCAGCCGCATTTCGGAGGTCTGGCATGCCATGAAAGGCCCGATACAGGTAGCTAGAGCCGTCTACCAACAAGAGTCTATGTTTCGTCATACCGCAATCGTACAATCTAGTGACTTACTTGTTGCTAATTCCTTGCCCTATGGGCTGAGGGGCTAGCTTGAGCTAACCAAAACCAAGATCACCTTATGCGCCCAACCCTGCACCTTCTTGCAACTTCCCTCGTTTCCAGCCTCATGGCCACATCGGGTTCTGCCCTTGCCCAAGCCGGAAACTCCCAAGCCCTGAGTCCTGCAGAGTTAAACCGCATAAATAATCAACCGATTGCTGCTCCGGTTGGTAACCCAGGTCAAATGGGCAATGCCGATGCCCGAAAGCCCACCTTTGAGTACACCGATCCAGGCGGCACTCAAGTCAAGGAATTTCGTGATGCCAATGCACCAACGGAGGTACAAGTCAAAGGTCCCCTAGGAACCTATGAAATGTCGCCGCCTACGTCCGTCATGCCCGGACCGAGCAATAAAGCCAATGACAATTTGCTGAGCGTTCCCAGCATTAGTATTCCGTTTTAAATCTCCTTACGTATGGCCGTTTTCACACCCGTCCAACTGAGCGATATCGCCGAGTGGGTTTCGACCGACTTTGATATCGGAGTGGCAACGGCTGTTCGTGGCATTCAAGGCGGAATAGAAAACTCCAATTTTTTTCTGGATACCCAAAAAAACAATTGCCAGCACGAGTACGTGCTCACCATTTTTGAACGCCTATCTGCAACGCAACTGCCTTACTACCTGGAGCTGATGCGCCACCTGGCAGAAAAAGGCATTCCGGTACCTAAGCCTATTGCGAATCACGCCGGCGCCATTTTGTTTGCGCTCAAAGGCAAGCCGGCTGCCATCGTCAGTAAGCTCGCTGGGGCATCGTGCATGCAACCTACCGCCACCCACTGCGCGATGGTGGGAGACATGCTGGCAAAAATGCATTTGGCTGGCGCTGATTTTGCCAAGCATCAACCCAATCTGCGCAGCCTGGACTGGTGGCGCGTGACGGTTCCTGCGATATTGCCCCACCTCAATACCGATCAACGCAATCTGCTGGTCGATGAAATGGCATTTCAAGAATCGTTTTTTGCATCAAATGCGTACCGCGCACTTCCAGAAGGCGCAAGCCATTGCGATCTCTTTCGCGATAACGTCTTATTCGAAGACGAAGGCTCGGGCTTGCGCCTGGGTGGATTTTTTGATTTCTATTTTGCTGGTAACGACAAGTGGTTGTTTGACCTTGCAGTTACTATTAATGATTGGTGTTTCTTAGAAGGTGGCGCTCTGGATTCTGGTCGCATGCAAGCCTTAGTTGATGCCTATCAATCCATTCGCCCACTCAGCTCCGATGAATTGGCAAGCATGGAAGCGATGCTGCGAGCCGCTGCACTGCGTTTTTGGATCTCGCGCCTATGGGATTTTTATTTACCCCGGGATGCGGAAATGCTCACGGCCCATGACCCAAGCCACTTTGAGCGGATTTTACGTCATCGGCGTCAATCCACAATAGCCCCCGCCTTTTCAAAATCGATTCCACAAAGTGTTTAGATGAAACTCAATCTTGTCAGCCACAAAGAAGCCATTACCTGGATTCGCCAGGGATTCTGGCTTTTTAAACAAAATCCGCTGGGGTTTTTAATGCTGGTCTTCATGTACATTTTTTTTGCCCAGCTCTCTATTTTGATTCCAGTGATTGGTGTCTTTGTTGTGCTTTTAGTAACCCCCGCACTCTCGGTTGGTTTTATGACTGCCTGCCGGCAGGCCATTCAGAAGGAACGAATTCTGCCAACCGCGTATTTGGCTGCATTCAGACTACCATCAACATTGGCACGTAAACGGATATTGCAGCTGGGTCTGGTCTATACCGCATGCATCTTGATCTTGAGTTTTTTGGCTAGCCTCATCGTCGACTTTGAAGCACTACTACCGCTTTTGACGAGTGATCAAGCCCCGAGCGTTGAAGCAATGCAACAGTTATATAAATTAGTCTTTGTGGGAGGCTTGCTCTACATTCCGATTGCGATGCTGATGTGGTTCGCGCCCCTACTCGTTGCTTGGGCTGAAATGCCCCTGATGCAAGCCATCTTCTCGAGTTGGATGGCTTGCTGGTCAAATCGCGGTGCGTTTGCTTACTATTTGCTGATATGGAGCATCGTTTTGGTAGCGGTACCTATGCTGATTGGCGGCATGCTCGAGGCGTTGGGTTTTGCGAGCATCGCCTCTTATGTGGTTGCGCCCATATCGATGGGTGGTCTCACCATCATGTATTGCTCCTTCTTTGCAACCTGGAAGGGCTGCTTTACAGACAACAGCGTTGAGCAATTATCTACCTAAAGCTTGGCAAGCTTAGGCATCAATCGCCGTTAGTTTTGCAATACTGAGCTGCAACCATTTCACGCCATGGCGCTTAAAGTTCACTTGGGCACGCGCTTCAATATCGAGGCCTTCCAAGCCAACAACACGGCCTTCGCCAAACTTCGTATGAAAGACGGCTTGCCCAATGGCAAAGGGATAGCCTGAACGCGGCGGTGCAGCCATCCGTTTGACGGTCTCCGTGGCTTTGTTGCGACTGCCTAAGCGCGGCGTCTCCATATCAAAGGTATCCATGCCCTCGTTATCACGTTGACGGGTATAGCCACCACTCTGCCAACTAGAACCGGTATTGCGACTACCACCCCAACGCGCATCGCTTGCTTTGGGTGTCAGCCATTTTAGGGAGTCAGAAGGGAGCTCTTCTAAAAAGCGCGACGGCATGTTGTAGCGTACCTGGCCATGCAACATGCGGGATTGCGTATGCGATAGGTAAAGGCGCTCTTTCGCGCGCGTAATCGCCACGTACATTAAACGGCGCTCTTCCTCTAAGCCATTGGCTTCGTTAACGCTGTTCTCATGCGGAAATAAACCTTCTTCGAGACCCGTAATAAAGACTGCAGTGAACTCCAGCCCTTTGGCGGAGTGCACCGTCATTAACTGAATCGCATCCTGCCCAGCTTGCGCTTGGTTATCGCCTGCCTCCAGCGAGGCATGGGATAAAAAACCTGCGAGCGGGGATGCTTCCAGCGTGCCTGGGTCGTTCTCTCCCGGCAGTAATGCGGCTTCGGCATTTTGTCCGTAGCCTTCTTCAGCAATAAAGGCAGTAGCCGCATTGACAAGTTCTTGTAAGTTTTCAACCCGATCTTGGCCTTCGCGCTCGGTCAAATAGTGCTGGATTAAACCGCTGTGCTGAATCACAAACTCCACGGTTTCGGGCAAGGTATTGCGGCGGGTTGCCTCACGCATGTGATCAACCAGGCGCACAAAACTACCCAAGGCGGCACCCGCTTTTCCTTCTAAACTCGAAGCAGCCAAATACAGTGAGCATTGCTGCTGCCGTGCCGCATCTTGCAAGGCCTCGATCGAGCGCGCACCAATGCCGCGGGTTGGAAAATTAACCACCCGAGAAAATGACGTATCGTCATTGGGATTCTCTAATAGGCGCAAGTAAGCGAGGGCATGTTTAATTTCAGCACGCTCAAAAAAGCGCAGGCCGCCATAGACTCGGTATGGAATCCCGGATGAAAATAAGCCGTGCTCAATAATGCGCGACTGGGCATTGCTGCGATAGAGAAGCGCAATATCGCTGCGCCGCAAGCCCCCATTGACAAGGGCTTTAATCTCATCGATCAGCCAACTTGCCTCCATGCCGTCACTTGCCGCTTCATAAATACGAACCGGCTCGCCATGGCCGGCATCGGTGCGCAGGTTTTTTCCGAGGCGACCCGTGTTGTTGGCAATTAAGTGATTTGCAGTATCTAAAATATACCCGTGCGAGCGGTAGTTCTGCTCGAGCTTGACCATGATCGGCTGAAATTGATTTTCATAGAGGCGCATATTGGCCACATCTGCGCCGCGGAAGGCATAGATACTTTGATCGTCATCCCCTACCGCAAAGACAGCACTCGCATCCGCTTTGGCGCGGCCGCCATCGTGGCCCGATAGGAGTTTTAACCAGGCGTACTGCAAGGCATTGGTGTCTTGGAACTCATCGATCAAGATGTGCCGAAAGCGCTCTTGGTAATGGTTACGAATCGCTTCGCTGTGCTTTAAGAGTTCGTAACTGCGCAATAAGAGCTCTGCAAAATCAACCACGCCCTCGCGTTGGCACTGCTGATCATAGGCATCGTAAAGTTGTGCCATGCGCGCCTGAAAATCATCGCTACTTTCGAGATCCCGCGCCCGCATGCCCCGTTCTTTGGCATGCGCAATGAAATACTGCAACTGCTTGGGTGGGTACTTTTCATCATCGACCTTGAGGCCTTTGAGGAGGCGTTTGATTGCCGATAACTGATCTTGCGTATCCAAGATTTGAAAGGTGGAGGGTAAGCCGGCATCACGGTGGTGCGCCCGCAGTAATCGATTACAAAGGCCATGAAATGTACCAATCCACATCCCGCGGGTATTGATCGGCAGCATCGCACTCAGGCGCATCATCATTTCTTTGGCGGCTTTGTTGGTGAATGTCACTGCCAGCACGCCGATTGGTGAAACTTGGCCCGTTTGGATCAGCCAAGCGATGCGGGTGGTGAGTACCCGGGTCTTGCCACTGCCAGCGCCAGCCAAGATCAGGGCAGACTGGGAATAGCCATTTTCGGCAACCGGAGGAAGTGTCACTGCCTCGCGTTGTTCGGGGTTTAAGTTCGCGAGTAGGTCTGAATACATTACGCCAATTATAATTTGACTCTTATGCCAAACTCACCGAATACCCTTGAATCAAGCCCAGCCCCGTCCGAAGCAGAGTTACCTGCTGGATCCGAGTTAGCCAAATCATATGAACCCGCCCCAATCGAAGCATTTTGGGGTCCGGAATGGGAAAAGCGCGGCATAGCAAGTGCCACCCTTGACGACTATAAAGCGGACTTCAGCATTCAGCTGCCGCCGCCCAATGTCACGGGTACTTTGCATATGGGTCATGCGTTTAATCAAACCATCATGGATGGCTTAATCCGTCATGCCCGTATGTCCGGCAAAAACACCTTATGGGTTCCGGGAACCGACCACGCTGGTATTGCCACTCAAATCGTAGTGGAGCGCCAACTCGATGCGCAAAAAATCTCCCGCCATGATTTAGGCCGCGATGCGTTTTTAGAAAAAGTGTGGGAATGGAAAGAAAGTTCCGGCTCGACCATTACTCGGCAAATTCGGCGCTTAGGTGCATCGATTGATTGGAGTAGGGAGTATTTCACGATGGACGACAAAATGTCGGCCTCGGTTATAGAAGTATTCGTGCGCTTACATGAGCAAGGATTAATTTACCGCGGCAAGCGTCTCGTTAATTGGGATCCGCAGTTGGGCACAGCCGTTTCGGATCTTGAGGTGGTGAGCGAAGAGGAAGACGGTAGCATGTGGCACATCCGCTACCCCTTAAGCGATGGCTCAGGCTCCCTCGTGGTGGCAACGACCCGCCCAGAAACCCTCTTGGGTGACGTTGCCGTGATGGTCAACCCCAATGATGAGCGCTATCGTCATCTGATTGGTCAATCGGTCAGCCTACCGCTATGTGATCGCACCATCCCCATCATCGCCGACGATTACGTTGACCTGGAGTTTGGCACCGGCGTAGTAAAAGTAACACCTGCGCATGACTTTAATGACTATGCCGTTGGTCAGCGCCATCAACTCCCCCTCATTAATATTTTGACGCTCGATGCCAAGATCAATGAGAACGCACCGAGCGCATACCAAGGCCTTGATCGCTTTGAGGCACGCAAGCGCGTGGTTACCGATCTAGAAGCAAGCGGTTTTTTAGAAAAGGTACAGCCCCATAAATTGATGGTGCCGCGCGGCGACCGTACGCAAGTGATTATTGAGCCGATGCTGACCGATCAATGGTTTGTGGCAGTATCGAAGCCGTCGCAAGACAATGCGTACAAACCAGGCGCATCGATTGCGAGCGCCGCATTGCATGCGGTCACCAGTGGCGACATTACATTGGTTCCCGAAAACTGGAACAGCACGTACAACCAGTGGTTAGAGAATATTCAGGATTGGTGTATTTCGCGCCAATTGTGGTGGGGTCATCAGATTCCAGCATGGTATGGCGATGCTGGGCAAATTTTTGTGGCGCGGTCCGAAGCCGATGCGAAAGCAAAAGCGCTGGCTGCTGGCTATACCGGCACACTCACGCGCGACCCCGACGTTCTCGATACCTGGTTTAGCTCTGCCCTCGTTCCCTTTAGTGCGCTGGGCTGGCCTAAAGAAACCCCAGAGCTCAAGCATTTCTTACCCTCCTCAGTATTGGTTACTGGCTTTGACATTATTTTCTTTTGGGTGGCGCGCATGGTCATGATGACCTGCCATTTCACGGGCAAGGTACCGTTTCATACGGTCTATGTTCATGGCCTGGTGCGGGATGCAGAAGGCCAGAAGATGAGCAAGTCCAAAGGCAATACCTTAGACCCAATCGATCTGATTGATGGCATCACGCTTGACACCCTCATCGACAAACGCACCACGGGTCTCATGAACCCGAAGCAGGCTGAAACCATCAGTAAAAAGACTCGGAAAGAATTTTCGGAAGGCATTCCGGCGTTTGGGACAGATGCCCTGCGCTTTACCTTTGCCTCGCTTGCTTCATTGGGTCGCAACATTAATTTTGATCAGAAACGCTGCGAGGGTTACCGGAACTTTTGCAACAAACTCTGGAATGCCACCCGCTTTGTCTTAATGAATTGCCCTGGATCGGATGAAGACAATGGCTTTGCCCCCTGCAACGAGCAATGCGGCCCCGATGGTCATCTCGATTTTTCAGCAGCTGATCGCTGGATTGTGTCGGCCCTGCAGCGCACGGAGCTTGAGGTTGAGAAAGGCTTTACGCAATACCGCTTTGACAACATCGCCAGCGCCATTTACCAATTCACCTGGGACGAGTATTGCGATTGGTACTTAGAGCTCGCCAAGGTACAGCTACAAACGGGTACGCCGGCGCAGCAACGCGCAACCCGCCGCACCCTTTTACGCGTTCTGGAAACCATTTTGCGCATGGCTCATCCACTCATTCCGTTTATTACCGAGACCCTGTGGCAAACGGTTGGCCCCAAGACTGGCAAGATCCTTACTGAACAAGCAGGGCAGTCGATTGCGCTGCAACCCTACCCCGTGGCACAACCCTCAAAGCTGGATGAGCAAAGCGAGGCTTGGGTCAGTCAAGTCAAAGCGATTGTCGATGCTTGCCGTAACCTCCGAGGAGAGATGCAAATCTCTCCAGCCCAAAAAGTGCCACTGTGGATTTATGGGCCCGCTGCTTTCTTGGAAAAGGCGAGCCCCTATTTGCAAGCCCTCGCAAAATTATCGGAAGTCAAAATTTACAGCGATGAAGCCTTGCTTGAGCGCGATGCACCTGGGGCTCCAATCGCTTTAGTGGGCGATCTGAAGTTACTGCTGAAGATTGAAGTTGATGTCGATGCAGAACGCCTTCGCCTGCGCAAAGAAATTGACCGGCTTGCCAATGAAATCAGTAAAGCGCGTAGTAAGCTAGATAACGAGAGCTTTGTAGCTCGCGCGCCCGTGGAGGTGGTTGCACAGGAAAAGCTGCGTATGGCTGGATTTGAGCAAAACCACGAAAAATTGCTTGCCCAGCTTGATCGACTTGGTAAAGCCTAGTTGGCATGGTTGATGTCCGCTAGAATCGTTTATTCTTTTTTTAATTGGACTTACTATGACTACGCCCCATACTAAACCCGTAACAAAAGCTGTATTTCCGGTTGCTGGTTTGGGTACGCGCTTTTTGCCTGCCACCAAAGCCAGTCCAAAAGAAATGCTCAATGTCGTGGACAAGCCCTTGATTCAGTATGCGGTAGAAGAGGCAATCGCAGCAGGCATCACTGAAATGATTTTTGTCACTGGTCGTAGTAAGCGCGCGATTGAAGATCACTTTGATAAAGCCTATGAACTGGAAGCCGAGCTTGAGGCAAAAAACAAGCATGCTTTATTGGAGATCGTGCGCAGCGTTAAACCCAGTCATGTGGATTGCGTCTACGTCCGTCAGCCAGAGGCATTAGGCTTAGGTCACGCCGTGCTCTGTGCCGAAAAACTGGTTCGCGATGAGCCCTTTGCCATCATCTTGGCCGATGACTTATTGGATGGCCAGCCGCCGGTATTAGATCAGATGCTCAAGGTACATGAAGCACAACAAGGCTCCGTGATTGCAGTGGAGAAAATTGATCCTGCCAAAAGCAGCTCCTACGGTATTGTTGCCGGAGCCGAAGTTGGTAAGGGCATTTATCGCTTAAATGGGATTGTGGAAAAGCCACAATCCAAGGATGCGCCATCCAATCTGGCCGTGGTTGGCCGCTATGTTTTATCGTCTTCCATTTTTGGCCACATTCGAAATTTGAAGCCAGGTGCTGGCGGTGAGATTCAGCTGACTGACGCGATTGCAGCCCTTCTGAAGGAAGAGCCCGTATTTGCTTATGAATACGATGGCGTGCGTTACGACTGCGGCAGCAAACTCGGCTATATGAAAGCCTCGGTTGAGTTTGCCTTGCGCCACTCGGAGTTAGGTGCTGAGTTCGCTGCTTACCTGAAAAACAGATCGTAGATCGAAGTGCTTATCGGCGCTTGAGGTAAAAAATCAGCGTATCGCCTTCCGTGGCGGTAGCAATGAGTTCATTTCCGGTCTGCTTCGCAAAGACTGGAAAATCGTGTACAGCGCCAGCGTCGGTTGCCTTCACCATCAATATCTGACCCGACTCCATCTCCGCTAAGGCTTTTTTAGTGCGCAAAATGGGTAAGGGGCAGTTCATACCAATCGCATCGATTTCACGATTGACTTCGGGGATGATGATTTCGCTCATGTCCTGCTCCTCTTTTAAGACTTACTTGCCTGAATAACCCACTCTTTTACACCCGCTAATGCAGCAGGCAGGGCCGATGGATTGGTGCCTCCCGCCATTGCCATCTCTGGCTTGCCGCCACCTTTGCCGCCGACTTGCTGCGCGACAAAATTCACGAGATCACCCGCTTTGATTCGACTCGTTGCATCCGTAGTAACACCGGCAATCAAACTGACTTTATCGCCCTGTACTGAAGCAAGCACAATCGCCGCCGTTTTCAGTTTGCCTTTAAGGGCATCCATGGTCTCACGCAGAACCTGTGCATCGGCACCATCCATTCGAGCAGCCAAAACCATCAAGCCACCCACATCGATTGCTTGTGCTGCCAACTCATCGCTTTGGCTAGCGGCTAATTTGGAATTGAGTTTTTCCAGCTCACGCTCTACTTGACGCAAACTATCCTGCAACTGCGTTACGCGCTGGGTTAATTCATGGGGATTGGTTTTCAGAACCGCTGCGGTAGCATTGATTCTATCTTCCAGAGACTGCAAAAAGTGGAGTGCATGACGGCCGGTTACTGCCTCGACACGCCTTATGCCTGCAGCGACGCCACTCTCCGACACAATCTTCAGACTACCAATATCACCTGTGCGCGACACATGGGTGCCACCACACAATTCTTTCGATGTACCAATTTCCAACACCCGCACCGAATCGCCGTACTTCTCACCAAAGAGCATCATGGCACCGGTTTTTTGTGCATCCTCTAAGGCCATCACCTGCGCAGACGTCGCCTCGTTATGCAAAATCTCGTCATTGACAATTGTCTCAATGCGACGAATCTGCTCTTGAGTTACGGGAGCGTTATGGGTAAAGTCAAAGCGGGTCTTATTGGCGTCTACCAAAGAACCCTTTTGCTGTACGTGATCGCCGAGGACCTCGCGCAAGGCTTTGTGCATGATGTGGGTAGCGCTGTGATTACGCATGGTGTCAAAACGTTGCTGCGTATCCACCACGGCATTCAAGTGATCACCAATACTTAATTTACCCTCGAGTAATTCACCTTGGTGACCAAAAACGTCCGCCTGAATTTTAAAAGTATCGGCCACCTCAAAGCGGGCCGCATCATTGCGTAACTCGCCTTGATCGCCCACTTGACCGCCCGACTCGGCATAAAACGGCGTGTTGTCCAAAACAACTACAGCGGCATCGCCTGCCTGAACCGATTGCACGGCAGCGCCATCGACGTACAAGGCAAGCACGGTGGCTTTCTCATGGCGCAATCCCTCGTAGCCATGAAATTTCGTCGGCGCACCCTTGTATTCCAATCCTTGTGCTACTTTGAATTTGCCTGCTGCGCGCGCCTGATCGCGTTGTTGTTGCATGGCCGCTTCAAACCCAGCTGCATCGACGGTGACATTGCGTTCGCGGCAGACATCCGCGGTTAAGTCGAGCGGAAAGCCAAAGGTGTCATGTAGCCGAAATGCAGTTTCACCATCCAGCGTTTTACTGCCATTAGCTAAAGCACCTTCTAGAATTTCCATGCCATTGGCAATCGTTTGGAAAAAGCGCTCCTCTTCTTGCTGGATTACCGCAGCGACTTTTTCTTGGGCTTGGCGCAACTCGGGGTAAGCATCGCCCATCTGCGCCACCAAAGCGGGGACCAACTGGTAGAAAAATGGTTTGCGCGCGCCCAATTTGTAACCATGGCGAATCGCCCTGCGCGCAATGCGGCGCAGAACATAACCACGACCCGCATTGCCCGGAATGACGCCGTCGACAATCACAAAGCTACAGGCACGAATGTGGTCTGCAATCACCTTTAAGGACGGGCTCGTCGCATCGCAATTGCCACCGCCGGCATTATCGACAGCTGTTTTAGCAGCCTGCAATAAATGCACAAACAAATCAATCTCGTAATTGGAATGCACATGCTGAAGCACGGCAGCAATGCGCTCAAGACCCATGCCGGTATCCACGCTGGGCTTGGGTAGTGGATGCATTACGCCCGCTTCATCGCGGTTGTACTGCATAAATACGTTATTCCAAATCTCGATGTAACGGTCACCATCTTCATCGGGGCTGCCGGGAGGGCCGCCTGCTATTTCGGGGCCGTGATCATAGAAAATCTCAGTGCAGGGGCCGCAAGGTCCGGTATCGCCCATCATCCAAAAATTATCGGAAGCGTAACGGGCTCCTTTGTTGTCACCAATTCGGATAATGCGGTCTGCTGGAACGCCAATGACCTTATTCCAAATATCGTATGCTTCGTCATCTTCGGCATACACCGTCACCAGTAACTTGTCTTTTGGTAGCTTTAATACCTCGGTGAGCAATTCCCACGCAAATGCAATGGCATCTTTTTTGAAGTAATCGCCAAATGAAAAATTACCCAGCATCTCAAAAAAAGTATGGTGCCGGGCGGTATAACCTACGTTATCGAGGTCGTTGTGTTTGCCGCCAGCACGAATGCACTTTTGGGCGGAGGTTGCGCGCTGGTATGGGCGCTTATCAAAGCCCAGAAAGACATCCTTAAACTGATTCATGCCTGCATTGGTAAATAGCAATGTCGGATCATCTCCCGGCACAACCGGGCTCGAGGGCACCATTTGATGCCCTTTGGCTGCAAAAAAATCGAGGTAGGCTTGGCGAATTTCGGTAACTTTCATATCCTCAATTATGGCATTGACCGAATACTAGGGTAAACCCTTTATATGCCGCAGAATCTGTGCCTTACAATCGCATAACATTAAAAAAAATTAAAGTAGCTAGCCAATAGCTAAAAGGAGCGCAGTTTTGAAAATTCGTAACCAAAGGGACTTTGGTGCCGGCATCATGTTTATTGTAGTTGGTGCCTTTTTTGCCATTATCGCAACCCAGTACCGCATGGGCACCGCTGCCAAAATGGGTCCAGGCTATTTTCCATTCTGGCTTGGCGTCTTGATGGCGTTTATTGGATTACTTCTACTGTTTAACTCGCTCTCCAAAAAAACAGAAGAAGAAAAAATGCCCAAATGGGATTTTAAAATCATGCTGTGGATCACGGGATCGGTGGTGCTCTATGGCATTTTGTTACCCACCATGGGATTCATTGTTGCGATTTTTGCGCTGGTATTAGCATCCGCCTCAGTCAGTCATGATTTTGGCTGGAAGGGCACCGCGCTGAATGCGGTTTTCCTGGTTGGATTTACCTATTTGGCGTTTGTAAAAGGACTGGGACTTACTTTCCCGCTTTTTCCATTCTTCATGAACTAAGTTGACGAGACAATAAAAAATGGAATTATTAGCAAACTTATCACTTGGTTTTGATACGGCGTTTACGCTGCAGAACCTGATGTATTGCTTTATTGGGTGCGTGCTCGGCACCTTGATTGGTGTACTGCCTGGTTTGGGCCCAGTAGCAACAATCGCAATGCTCTTGCCTGCCACATACGCACTCCCGCCGATTGCTGCCTTAATTATGCTCGCCGGTATTTATTACGGTTCACAGTATGGCGGCTCCACGACAGCTATTTTGCTCAATATTCCAGGGGAAACATCCTCGGTAGTCACTGCTATCGACGGCTACCAAATGGCACGCCGTGGTCGTGGTGGTGTTGCACTCTTTACCGCCGGTATGGGCTCCTTTTTCGCAGGCTGTGTCGCCACTTTAATTTTGGCTGCGTTTGCTGCTCCACTAGCTGAAGTAGCATTTAAGTTTGGGCCAGCCGAGTATTTTTCACTCATGGTCTTAGGTTTGATTGGTGCGGTTGTACTGGCATCTGGGTCCTTGATTAAAGCTATTGGCATGATCATCCTCGGGCTGCTCATGGGCCTTATTGGTACTGACGTCAACTCCGGCGCGGCGCGCTACACTTTCGATGTGCCACAACTCGCTGACGGCATTGGCTTTGTGTCTGTCGCCATGGGGGTGTTTGGTTTTGCGGAAATCATGGTCAATTTAGAAAAGAAGGGTACTGGTGAATCCTTTATCAATAAGGTAACCACTCTCATTCCTACCTGGACCGATGTTAAGCGCATGACTCCGTCCATTCTGCGTGGCACTACGATTGGATCGCTTTTAGGTGTCCTACCTGGTGGTGGCGCTGCGCTTGCGGCCTTCGGCGCTTACTCGGTTGAGAAAAAAACCTCAAAACACAGCGAAGAATTCGGTAAAGGCGCAATTGAAGGTGTAGCCGGTCCCGAGGCTGCCAATAACGCAGCTGCGCAAACCTCCTTTATTCCCCTCTTGACCCTAGGCATTCCACCCAATGCTGTGATGGCGCTCATGGTGGGCGCAATGACCATTCATAACATTCAGCCAGGTCCTCAGGTAATGACGAGCAATCCAACCCTGTTCTGGGGTTTGATTGCGTCCATGTGGATTGGTAACTTCATGTTGATTTTGTTGAATCTACCGCTGATTGGTATTTGGGTGAAGTTGTTACAAATTCCGTATCGCTACCTCTACCCTGCTATTTTGGTGTTCTGCTGTATCGGTGTGTACACCGTTAATAACTCGATTATTGACGTTTACATCACTGCTGCATTCGGCATCATTGGCTACTTATTCTTTAAGCTCGGCTGCGAACCCGCGCCGCTACTTTTAGGATTTGTGCTTGGGCCCATGATGGAAGAAAATTTCCGCCGCGCCTTATTGCTGTCGCGTGGTGATTTCACGACCTTTGTAACGCGCCCCTTATCCCTTGGTCTCCTTATCGCGGCTGCCTTGCTGGTTATTATTGTGACTCTTCCTGCGGTGAAGAAAAGCCGCGAACAGGTTTTTGTCGAAGAATAAGGCTCACTACCGCATCCTTTGACAAGGCCCGCACTCACCCTGCGGGCTTTGTCTTTCTGGGGAGGTGTATTTTCTTCTCTACAATGGAGGCATGGCTATTGATAGCAAACCCCCTAAATCGACTGCGCCACCCGCAGAGCCGTCCAACTTTCTGCGCCAAATCATCGATTCCGATTTGGTAAGCGGTCGCTACCAAAGCCGAACCAATCGAGCCGGCGCAAGCGTTCCCGCGATCATTACGCGCTTTCCGCCGGAGCCCAATGGCTATCTGCACATCGGCCATGCGAAAAGCATCTGCCTCAATTTCGGTTTAGCCGCCGACTACAGCGTCCTGCCTGGCGGTGCGCGCTGCAATATGCGTTTAGACGACACCAACCCCACTAAAGAAGATGTGGAATACGCCGATAGCATTTTGGATGCGGTGCAGTGGCTTGGCTTTAACTGGAACGCGCAAGGTGAAGAACACCTGTATCACGCCAGCGATTACTTTGATCGCCTCTATGAATTTGCCGAACTCTTAATCGAGAGTGGTAAAGCGTATGTTGATAGTCAAAGTGCGGATGCCATTCATGCCAATCGCGGTAACTTTAATCAAGCCGGCACTGCAAGCCCATTTCGCGATCGCAGTCCCGCAGAAAATCTACAACTCTTTCGCGATATGCGGGATGGGAAGTTTGCCGATGGCACGCATGTGTTGCGCCTCAAGATTGATATGGCTCACCCCAATATCGTCATGCGCGATCCGGTGATTTACCGAATTCGGCACGTGGAGCACCACCGTACCGGCAACAGATGGTGTATCTATCCCCTTTACGATTTCACGCACTGCATCTCGGACGCACTTGAAAATGTATCGCACTCGATCTGTACGCTGGAGTTTGAAAACAATCGCCCCCTCTACGACTGGATTCTGAATGCGCTCAAAGAGCTCGGCGTCTTCACGGAGCCCTTACCCCACCAACATGAATTCGCCCGCCTTAATCTAACGCACACCCTGACTAGCAAGCGCAAGCTATTGCAATTAGTTGAAGAAAAGAAAGTGGATGGCTGGGATGATCCGCGTATGCCTACGATTGTGGGCATTCGTCGCCGGGGCTACACCCCCGAAAGCATTCGTTTGTTTTGCGAGCGCATTGGTGTAGCCAAGGCTGACAGCTGGATTGATATGAGCACGCTCGAAGGCGCGCTACGGGATGACTTGGATGCAAAGGCACCGCGGGCGATTGCAGTCTTAAAGCCCCTCAAATTGGTGATTGAAAATATGGATCCGAGTGCTAGTGAAATCTGCTCAGCACCGCGCCATCCGCATCACCCCGACTGGGGACGACGTGAGTTTCCGTTTACGCGCGAACTCTGGATTGAAGCCGACGATTTCATGGTCGAGCCGGTCAAAGGCTTTTTCCGACTGTATCCACCGATTGGCGATCAGCCGGGGAGTCGCGTGCGCTTACGTTACGGCTTTGTGATTGAATGCACTGGCTTTGAACTGGATGCCAGCGGCGAAGTGAAGCAAGTGCATGCACGTTATTTTCCGGATAGCAAGAGCGGTACACCCGGCTCGGACAACTACAAAGTCAAAGGCAATATTCATTGGGTTAGTGCGCAGCATGCGCTGGCAGCGGAAGTGCGTTTGTATGAGCACCTCTTCACCGATCCTCACCCCGATAGTGGTGAGAAGAATTTCTTAGACCACCTCAATCCCCACTCCAAAGAAGTGATCACTGCCTACCTAGAACCGTCGATGGTGGATGCCTTGGCAGAATCCCGCTTTCAGTTTGAGCGCCACGGCTACTTTGTAGCGGATGCAATTGACTCTAAACTCGGCAAACCCATTTTTAATCGCGCGGTTAGTCTGAAGGATTCCTGGAAGTAAGTTCGCTCAGAAAATCCTGCGTACTGGCGTAGCGCAGTTGTACTTTTAATTCTTTCAGGCGGTCATTGCCCACCCGCCTCGATTCACGCATAAAAGACCACAGCATCGGGCTCACCAACTGCTGAACCTCTTCTGCTGGCAAACGCGGTGGGCGCTTCAAGCCGAATGCATCGGCCACTTGATCAAAGTAATCACCCATTTTGGTTTGCGCGCCATCGCACGCGTTCACTAGACGCTGCGGCTTGCCGTGATAAATGGCGGCGCAAACAATCCGCGCTAAATCATCGGCCTGAATGTGATTGGAGTAGGCATCTACCTCGGGCAATAAAGCGGGTGTACCGGCCTTTAATCGATCAATTGGCAATCGATTGGCATCGTAAATACCAGGCACCCTTAATATCGTGAGTCGCACGTGGTGCAGTAGGGCCCATTGGCGCAATTGCCATTCGGCGTTCCAGCGGCGTATTGCCCGCTCGCTTTGCGGCTTTGCTGCGCTTGTTTCAATTGCGTCGCTACCGCCACAGTCACCATAGACACCGGTGGTACTGACATAGACCAGCCGCCTGACAGCGACTCCGCCTTGCGATAAAATCCGTAAAAGGTTTTGGGTGCGCAGGTCGCTTGCGCCGGTTTGTTGTGGCGGGGCTAAATGGACTACCGTGCTGGCTAAACCACGCAGACGCCAAAGTGTATCTATCTGGTCTAAGTTGCCCAGCATCGGAATCGCGCCCATTGTCCTGATTTCTGGAAATCGGCTGCTTTGCGAAGTCAATGCAAATACGCGGTACGCCTGAAAGCGCGTGAGCTGTTGCAGTACCCGCATACCGATATCGCCGCACCCGACGATTAAAACCCGGGGGCGCTGAAACGGGACTGCTAAAGAATGATGTAACGATGGCATACCTACTATCGTACCGATTTATTTAAAGGAATGAGATTGCCTTACCAAGTTACCCTGAAATCCAGTGGCAAGCAGTTTGATGCCGGCTCGGATGAAACCATTTTGCAAGCAGCGCTACGACAGGGCATCACCCTGCCCTATGGTTGTAAGAATGGCGCCTGCGGCTCGTGCAAGGGTCAAGTTACTGAGGGCCTGGTTCGCCATGGTGACCACAATGAAGGCGCTCTCACTGCTGCTGAAAAGACCGCTGGCAATGCCCTCTTTTGCTGCGCCCATGCGCAAAGCGATCTGGTGATTGCAGTACGTGAGGTGCAAGGAGCAGGCGACCTATCGATTCGGAAAATCCCCTGCCGCGTGAATGAAATCGATCGCCCCAGCCCGGATGTGGCGATCCTAAAACTCCAACTGCCCGCCGCCGAGCGCTTTCAGTTTCTAGCTGGCCAGTATCTTGAATTTCTACTCAAAGACGGTCAACGGCGCGCCTACTCGATTGCCTCGGCGCCAGAGGCTGAAGGCCTGCTGGAGCTACATATTCGCCATACCCCTGGTGGTCTATTTACCGATTTTGTCTTTGGGGTACCCGATAAACCCGTACTCAAACTAAAAGACATCTTGCGCTTTGAGGGGCCCATGGGTAGCTTCTTTTTGCGCGAAGACAGCAATAGTCCGATCATTTTTGTCGCCGCAGGCACTGGCTTTGCGCCCATCAAATCGATCATCGAACACATGCAAACCCAAAAAATAGAGCGCCCGATGACCCTGTTTTGGGGAGGGCGCCGGCCGCGTGACCTGTATTTAGATGCCCTTTGTCGCAGCTGGGCCGATAGCATGCCCCACTTTAAGTACGTTCCAGTTGTTTCCCATGCACTGCCAGAAGATCAGTGGACTGGCCGAGATGGCTTTGTTCATCAGGCGGCCATGGCTGATTTCCCTGACATGCGCAGTGTTGAAGTCTATGCCTGCGGAGCGCCCGTCGTGGTCAACGCGGCGCGTGCTGATTTTGTCGCGGCATGCCAACTGCCCAGCGATGCCTTCTTTGCCGATTCCTTTACTACCGCTGCCGATTTGATTCCTGCAAGTGCCTAATTTTAAAAAACCCCTGCAGTAATCCCAGCCTTTTTGTATGATGGAGCCATGAACAAGCCGTACGACATCCCCTCTACTCCACTGAGCTCAACTGCGGTGGACAGTCACTCCGTGATGTTTATCACCCAGCGCCCTGAGCTCGTGATGACGGAGGGCTTGGGCTCTTGGCTAGTGGACAACAACGGCAAACGCTACCTCGACTTTTTGCAAGGCTGGGCTGTCAATTGCTTGGGCCATAGTAATCCCGGGATGATTGCCGCGATGAATACCCAAGCGCGTAAATTAATTAATCCAAGCCCTGCCTTTTACAACGAGCCGATGATTCGCTTATCGAATCTCCTCACCGAACACAGCTGCTTTAATCGCGTCTTCTTTGCCAATAGTGGTGCCGAGGCCAATGAGGGCGCAATTAAGTTAGCCCGCAAATGGGGGCAACTCCATAAGTCTGGCGCGCACGAAATCATTACCTTTGAACATTCCTTTCATGGCAGAACCTTAGCCACCATGAGCGCTTCTGGCAAGCCAGGCTGGGACACGATGTTTGCACCGCAGGTCCCCGGCTTTTTAAAAGCGGAATTAAATAACCTTGAGTCCGTCAAGCAGTTAATCGGCGAGAAAACCGTTGCAGTGATGGTCGAACCAGTGCAAGGTGAAGGCGGGGTAATACCCACCAATGCTGCGTTTATGGAAGGCTTACGCGCATTGACACAAGAGCACAAGGTGCTGCTCATCGTTGACGAAGTACAAGCAGGTTGTGGACGCACCGGCAAACTATTTGCATACCAGCACTACAACATCAAACCTGACATCATGACCTTGGGTAAAGGCATTGGTGGCGGCGTTCCTTTGGCTGCATTACTAGCGACTGAGTCAGTCGCCTGTTTTGTCCCGGGCGATCAAGGCGGTACCTATAACGGGAATGCGCTCATGACGGCCGTCGGGATCAGCGTGATCGAGCAGTTGCTTGCTCCTGGCTTTTTAGATGAAGTGGTTCGCAAGGGTGAATTGCTCAGCCGTGAACTACAAACCCTTGCAACCGAATTTAAGCTCGAAGGTGAGCGGGGCAAAGGCCTATTGCGGGCCCTGGTGCTTGGCAGTGATATCGGATCTAAACTCGTTGAAATGGCGCGCGACCATGGTCCCGAAGGCCTGCTAATTAACTCACCGAAGCCTAATTTACTGCGCTTTATGCCATCGCTTGCAGTAACGGATGATGAAATTGGGCAGATGTGCCGCATATTGCGCAGCCTCTTAAAACAAATCCATTAAAAATTAATTTGTTAAGTTTTTGGGTAGGGAGAATGTAACGTCTTCCACCACGCCCGGCAAGGAACGAATTTGCCGCGGACCAAATTCTTG
>CAMDKY010000017.1 GCA_945901245.1 Polynucleobacter meluiroseus
TGACGCTCATGGTGGCATCACCCCATTGCACCTGCATACCCACCTTCAAGAAGACCACTGCAATACCGGTGTCTTGGCACAGCGGCCGATGCCCTTCAGCGCACATCCGGCTATTCGTCAGAATTTGGGCAATGGCATCTTTTGCTGCCTCGCCTTTTTCCAGTTCGTAGGCTTTGCCCATGGCCTGAATAAAATCGGCTGGATGGTAATAGGAGATGTACTGGAAAGCGTCGGCAACGCTCTGAATGAGGTCTTCTTGTTTGATATAGGTCATAAAAAATGGTCGATTTTGATAGTTTTGTCTATTTTAAGGGTTTGCCATAGAGCAATTCACCCTGCATTTCCCTTATCTTAGAAGGAAAGAGTGTGGGTTTACGCTATTCTGCATGGATTATGCAGGGTGGTAATTATTGTCATTTAAATAAAGGCTAGGACAGCATGGAACAGTTAATGCAAGAAAACCGGATTTTTAATCCCCCAAGCGATTTTATTAAAAATGCCGCAGTCCCTGGAATGGATGCCTACAACGCACTTTGCGCGGAAGCGGAAAAAGATTACGAGGGTTTTTGGGCCCGCCTTGCTCGTGAAAACCTCTATTGGAAAAAACCCTTCACCAAAGTTTTAGATGAGACCAATCCACCGTTTTACAAATGGTTTGAAGATGGCTTAACGAATGCCTCTTATAACTGCCTTGACCGTAATTTAGAAAATGGCAACGCCCAAAAGACCGCCATTATTTTTGAGGCCGATGACGGCAAGGTAACGAATGTTACCTATAGCGATTTGCATGCACGCGTATGCCAGTTTGCGAACGCGATGCGCAAGATGGGCATTAAATCAGGCGATCGCGTCATTATTTATATGTCGATGTCAATCGAAGGTGTTGTGGCAATGCAGGCATGTGCGCGTATCGGCGCAACCCATTCCGTTGTGTTCGGCGGCTTCTCCGCAAAATCATTACAAGAGCGCATCGTCGACGTTGGTGCGATTGCTGTGATTACTGCCGACGAGCAAATGCGTGGCGGTAAAGCATTACCATTAAAAGTCATTGTCGATGAAGCGCTTGCCTTGGGCGACTGCGAAAAAATCAAGAACGTGATTGTATACAAGCGTACCGGCGGCAATATTGCGATGACAGCAGGACGTGATTCTTGGATGCACGAGGTTGTCTCTGGTGAGGCGAAGACCTGCGAGCCAGAGTGGGTGAGTGCCGAGCATCCCTTATTTGTTTTGTACACATCCGGTTCAACCGGCAAACCAAAGGGCGTGCAGCACTCGACGGGTGGCTACTTGCTCTGGGCCATTTTGACCATGAAATGGACCTTTGACATCAAGCCTAGCGACGTCTTTTGGTGTACTGCGGATATTGGTTGGGTTACTGGCCACTCGTATATTGCCTATGGCCCGCTCGCGGTCGGTTGTACCGAGATTGTCTTTGAGGGTGTGCCGACCTATCCCAATGCAGGCCGTTTTTGGGATGCGATTCAGAAACACAAGGCAACGATTTTTTACACCGCACCGACGGCGATTCGTTCACTAATCAAAGCAGCCAGCGTGGATGATACTGTGCACCCCAAAAATTATGACCTGTCATCCCTGCGTCTCTTGGGTTCGGTTGGCGAGCCAATTAACCCAGAAGCCTGGATGTGGTACTACGAGAACATTGGTGGCTCGCGCTGTCCGATTGCCGATACCTTCTGGCAAACCGAAACGGGCGGCCACATGATTTCGCCATTACCAGGCGCGACTCCAATGGTTCCTGGTTCGTGCACCTTACCCTTGCCAGGCATCATGGCAGCGATTGTGGATGAAGCGGGGCACGACGTGCCCAACGGCAGTGGCGGTATCTTGGTAGTGAAACGCCCATGGCCTTCGATGATCCGCACGATTTGGGGTGATAACGAGCGTTTTGTTAAGGCGTATTTTCCAGAAGAGCTGGGTGGCACCCTGTACCTTGCAGGCGATGGTGCGATCCGCAATAAAGACACGGGATACTTTACGATCACCGGCCGTATTGATGACGTGCTGAACGTATCGGGTCACCGCATGGGCACGATGGAAATTGAATCGTGCTTGGTGGCCAATCCATTGGTTGCTGAAGCCGCCGTTGTTGGCCGTCCAGATGAGATGACCGGCGAGGCCATTTGTGCCTTCGTGGTACTCAAAGGCGGTCGTCCGACGGGCGATGATGCGAAGAAGTTGGCGATGGAGTTGCGCAATTGGGTTGGTAAAGAAATTGGCCCCATCGCAAAACCCAAGGATGTGCGCTTTGGCGACAATTTACCGAAGACGCGCTCAGGCAAAATTATGCGCCGCTTACTACGTGTAATTGCGAAGGGTGAGGAAGTAACGCAAGATACTTCGACCCTAGAAAATCCTGCGATTTTGGAGCAGCTCAAACAGGCATTGTAAAGCGCTAGTAGCTTGTCTCAAGGCTGCAAAAGAAAAGCCCGCGCGAGCCGGGCTTTTCAATAACATCTACTTTACAAAGTACCACCAAGACCTTCAGGGCGACAAGTTCACTATAACGTATCAAAGTAATCGTAATTAAGGCAATAGCGATTAAGCTGCAAAACTCCAAATTTGTAGAATTTCAAGTTTTAACAGGATGCTTAATCGTTGGGTCGTATAATCCATCTTTTCGGAGAGGTGGATGAGCGGTTTAAGTCACACGCCTGGAAAGCGTGCGTAGGGTTAAACCTACCGCGGGTTCGAATCCCGCCCTCTCCGCCACACTGAGCATGCACATTGCCTTTATGAATACATCTGTCGATACTAGTAACGCCTCTGCCAAGATTCGCCGTATCGGAATTGGTCTAATTTCCATGGCCACCATATTACTTTCTGCTTGCGGCACGGTCGAGTCGGCCGCGCGCGATGACTGCACTTCGATTGGCTGGAGCATTGGAAGTGCGGGCTATGAAGACTGCTTTCGGGCACGTGTGCGCGAGCGAAATATGGACTACAGCAGACCATCGGATCTCGAGCCAAAGCCAAGCTTGATTTAAGCTGTCTGTACCTACCCTTATTCTAGGGTAAACCCTGATTATTACCCCTAAAAAATGGTCTTGAGCGGCGTCAAGGACTTGATCTCATATTTCCTTGAAAATTAACAAGATGAGATTGCTTTGCCAAGGTGTACGTAAAGCCAATGGAACCCATTTGAGACGAATAGACTATGAATCACCCCAAGCCATCTGAAGCGGTCAAAGCGGTTGCCCTTGCGACGGTGCAGGATTTGCGGGAAACCATTCGCCTCAAAAGCAAACTGAAGGGCCGTCAGGCCGATGATGCGTCGATTGCAGAGGTGCGTGGCTTGATTGGCGAAGCACCGCATCGCCGTGATCTTTTGATCGAGCACTTACACAAATTAAACGATGCCTATCGCGCATTGCATGATCGCCATTTGGTGGCCCTCGCCAAAGAAATGAATTTGCCGATGGCAGAAGTGTACGAAGTAGCTACCTTCTACCACCACTTTGAAGTAGTCCGCGGCGATGATCCAGTTGCCGACATTACGGTACGGGTATGCGATGGCCTGTCATGCGAACTTGCTGGCGCAAAAACACTCTTGAGCCGTTTGCCTACGATCTTAGGTAATCCAAAAGTGAGGGTTATTGCAGCGCCTTGCGTCGGACGCTGCGAACAAGCGCCAGTAGCGGTGGTGCATCAATACCCCGTTTTATTCGCTACCGCAGAGGCGGTGGCGGCAGCAGTAGCGAATAAGCAGTTATCCCACCCCTTAGCTAGCGATAGCGGTAATTTTGAGCCAGCCTATTTAGCAGAAAAAGGCGTATCGCCCCAAGGCCCCAATCAAGCGGTATCGCCGGATTACGTCGGTTACGAGATCTATCGTGCCAAAGGCGGTTATGCCTTGGCAGCAGAACTAATCAGCGGTAAGCGCGATGGCGAAGCTGTTTTAAAAGCGATGGAAGATTCTGGTTTGCGCGGACTAGGTGGCGCGGGATTTCCGGCAGGGCGCAAGTGGCGCATCGTACGCGATCAAGTGGCGCCCAAGCTCATGGCTGTCAATATTGACGAAGGTGAGCCCGGTACATTCAAAGACCGCACTTATCTCGAGCGCGATCCCCATCGTTTCTTAGAAGGTTTGCTGATTGCTGCAAGCGTGGTTGGCATTGATGCCTGCTACATCTATTTGCGCGATGAGTACCACGGTTGCCGCGAGCTGCTTGAGCGTGAAATCGCTAAGCTGCAAGCCAATCCCCCATTTAGATTGCCTTTAATTGAACTGCGCCGCGGCGCGGGTGCGTACATTTGCGGCGAAGAGTCGGCCATGATCGAGAGTATTGAAGGCAAGCGCGGCGAACCTCGCATGCGTCCACCCTACATTGCACAAGTCGGTTTGTTTGGTCGTCCAACACTCGAACATAACTTTGAGACCCTGTATTGGGTGCGCGACATTGTGCAACGCGGCCCACAGTGGTTTAGGAGCTTTGGCCGTCATGATCGCAAGGGCCTGCGCAGCTTTAGCGTGAGTGGCCGTGTGAAGTTGCCTGGCGTCAAATTAGCCCCAGCTGGCATCACCATTCAGGAACTGATTGATGAGTACTGCGGCGGCATGCAAGACGGCCATCGCTTCTATGGGTATTTGCCTGGCGGCGCCTCAGGCGGTATTTTGCCTGCCACCTTAAATGCGATTCCACTCGACTTTGATACCTTGCAGCCCTACGGTTGTTTTATTGGCTCTGCGGCAGTAACCGTCTTTGGCGACAAAGACAAAGCCCGTGATGCAGCGCTCAATGTGATGCACTTTTTTGAGCATGAGAGTTGTGGTCAGTGCACGCCATGTCGCGTCGGTACCAGCAAGGCAGCCGAACTCATGCAAGCTAAGTCATGGGATAAGTCGACTTTAGAAGATCTAGCCGTCGTGATGGTTGATGCCTCCATTTGCGGCCTTGGTCAAGCAGCCCCTAATCCGATTCGCTGTATTGCGAAGTACTTCCCAGAAGAGGTTGCTTAAATGAACGCGCCAGTAAATCCGAATGAACTCGCATTGCAAACGGTCGAGTTTAAGCTTGATGGCAAGACAATTATTTCCTATGAGGGTGAGACCATCCTCAAGGCGGCTAAGCGTCATGGTGTGGATATTCCCCATTTGTGTTTTAAAGACGGCTATCGCGCCGATGGCAATTGCCGTGCATGCGTGGTGGAGATCAACGGCGAGCGCACCTTAGCGCCCAGCTGCTGCCGCAGCGCTACGCCCGGTATGGATGTTAAAGCTAATAGCGAGCGTGCTCTCAAGAGTCAAAAATTAGTACTGGAGATGTTGTTATCCGACATGCCAGATGAGGGGTATAAGTGGGTAGGAGACAGCGACGAAGAACAGCGCCAACAACAACACGGCGAACTCAGCACCTGGGCAACACGCCTGGATGTTCGAGTACGACCAGAACTAAAGGCGCTGCGTCGTAAACAGCCGGCTGCGGATATTTCGCATCCGGCAATGGCGGTCAATTTAGACGCCTGTATTCAGTGTAATCGCTGCGTTCGTGCTTGCCGTGAAGAGCAAGTTAACGACGTGATTGGTTACGCGATGCGCGGTGCGCACAGCGAGATCGTATTTGATTTAAGCGATCCGATGGGTGAGAGTACCTGCGTAGCCTGCGGTGAGTGCGTGCAGGCTTGCCCAACGGGTGCATTGATGCCTAAGGGTTTGATTGGTTTGCAAACGGTGGACCGCGAAGTCGATTCTGTCTGCCCATTCTGCGGCGTCGGTTGCCAAATTACCTATAAGGTCAAAGACGAAAAAATTGTCAGTGTGGATGGCCGTGATGGCCCCGCAAACCATAATCGCCTCTGTGTTAAAGGCCGCTTTGGTATGGATTACATCCATAATCCCCAGCGCTTAACCAAACCCTTGATTCGAAAGCCAGGCGTACCCAAAGACGAGAATGCAAGTCAGAACCCACAAGACTGGTCCAGCATTTTCCGTGAAGCCACCTGGGAAGAGGCGCTCGATTTGGCTGCTGGAAAGTTAAAGCAGTTACGCGATCAGCATGGCAACAAGACGCTGGCTGGATTTGGTTCGGCCAAAGGCAGTAACGAAGAGGCCTATTTATTTCAAAAACTGGTACGTACTGGCTTTGGTAGCAATAACGTCGACCATTGCACGCGCTTATGCCATGCCTCATCGGTTGCTGCATTACTCGAGGGCGTCGGTTCGGGCGCCGTAAGTAATCAGGTGAACGATGTTGAGCACTCCAGCCTTCTTTTCTTGATCGGCTCTAACCCTACAGCCAATCATCCAGTAGCAGCAACCTGGTTTAAGAATGCCGCTAAAAACGGTGCCAAGATTGTGTTGTGCGATCCCCGCATTACCGACATTGGTAAGCATGCGTGGCGTACATTGCAGTTCAAGCCCGATACCGATGTGGCGATGCTCAATGCCATGATCTATACCGTAATTGAAGAGGGCTTATGCGATGACAATTTTATTCGCGATCGCGCCAATAACTTTGAAGCCTTAAAAGAAAATATCAAAGGCTATAGCCCAGAGGCGATGGCACCGATTTGCGGCATTCCGGCAGAAACCTTGCGTGAGGTTGCGCGTGAGTTTGCGACCACCAAATCAGCCATGATTTTGTGGGGCATGGGTGTCAGTCAGCACGTTCACGGCACGGACAATGCCCGTTGCTTAATTGCGCTCGTGAGCATTACCGGTCAAATTGGTAAGCCAGGCTCTGGCTTGCATCCACTGCGCGGTCAGAATAACGTGCAAGGTGCGAGTGATGCTGGATTGATTCCGATGATGTTCCCGAACTACCAGCGCGTCGACAATGCCGAAGCGCATGCTTGGTTTGAGAAATTCTGGGATAGCCCGTTGGATAAAAAGCCCGGCTATACCGTGGTTGAGATCATGCATAAGATCACAGCACCTGAAAGTGACCCCCATAAGATTCGCGGCATGTACGTTGAGGGTGAGAACCCTGCGATGAGCGACCCGGATTTGAACCATGCGCGCCATGCCTTAGCATCCCTCGAGCACTTAGTGGTGCAAGATATTTTCATGACCGAAACCGCACTGTTAGCGGATGTGGTTTTACCTGCCAGCGCCTGGCCAGAAAAGACCGGTACTGTCAGCAATACCGATCGCATGGTGCAAATGGGTAAGCGCGCCGTCAATCCGCCAGGCGATGCCAAACCCGATTTGTGGATCATTCAAGAAATCGCTAAGCGCATGGGTTTGAACTGGAACTACCAGGGTCCAGAAGCCGGTGTTGCAGCGGTCTACGATGAAATGCGTCAAGCAATGCATGCAGCGATTAATGGGATTACCTGGGAACGTTTAGAGAGAGAATCCAGCGTAACCTACCCTTGCTTATCGGCGGATGATCCCGGTCGCCCCATCGTGTTTGACGATGCCTTCTCAACACCCGATGGCAAAGTGAAGTTAGTCCCAGCCGATATCATTCCGGCAGACGAGCGCCCAGACAGCGAGTACCCATTTGTTCTCATTACGGGTCGCCAGTTAGAGCACTGGCATACCGGTAGTATGACGCGCCGCGCTACCATCTTAGATGCCATTGAGCCTTTAGCAACCGTATCCATGAACGGTGCCGATATGACGCAACTGGGCGTTACGGCAGGTGATGTCATCACGGTGGCTTCCCGTCGTGGTGAGGTTGCCATTCATGTGCGCCGGGACGATGGCACCCCACGCGGTGTGATCTTCATTCCATTTGCTTACTACGAAGCAGCTGCCAACCTCATTACAAACGCAGCACTGGATCCGGTCGGTAAGATCCCGGAGTTCAAGTATTGCGCTGTGAAACTAACGAAGGGCGGTCAGGCAGCCAAGGAAATTGGCTACGGCACCAATGACCCCAAAGGCAAAGCAGCGGTTCCAGCATAATGGGCTAACCCGCATTTGTCAGTAAGGCAGCAAGTCAGATCAAAGGCCTCTTTAACAGCGAGGCCTTTTTCTTTTATCGAGAAGGCTGCATGAGCAGCGCTTGAGCCGTAAAATTAATAAATGACTATTAAAACCAAAACAGCCGAAAGCGTTCACCAGATTGATGCAGCAGACTTACCCGTCCTCATCATTGGTGCGGGCCTAGCCGGACTGACAGTCGCCTTGGATTTGGCTAAGACCCAAAAAGTTATATTGATGGCCAAGCGTGGCTTAGGCGAGTCTGCTACTGCGTGGGCGCAGGGCGGCATTGTTGGGGTGGTGGATAAAGAACATGACAGCATTGATGCGCATGTGAGCGATACCCTCAATGCCGGAGCTGGTTTAGTGGTGGAATCCACCGCCCGTCACATTGCCGAGGAAAGTGCCGCAGCGATTGAGTGGCTGGTCGATCAAGGTGTGCCGTTTACTACCGATAAAGATGGTCCAATGGGTTTACACCTCACGCGAGAAGGTGGGCATAGTCAGCGCCGTATCGCCCATGCTGCCGATGCTACCGGTAAAGCGATTCATGAGGTGTTACTGGATCATGCTCGCGCTAATTCCAACATTACGATCTTGGAACATTGGATTGCGCTAGACCTCATCACTAATCGCCACCTCGGTGCTAAAGAAAAGCGCAATCGCCCCAACCGCTGCTATGGGGTGTATGCCCTGGATATCAAAACTAATCACGTTGAGACCGTAGCTGCTAAATCCGTTGTATTAGCTACGGGTGGCGTTGGTAAGGTTTACCGCTACACCAGTAACCCCGATACCGCTACGGGTGATGGCATTGCCATGGCTTGGCGTGCGGGATGCCGGGTTGGCAATATGGAGTTCATTCAGTTTCATCCAACGTGTTTGTATCACCCCAGTGATCGCACTTTCCTGATTACAGAAGCCCTGCGCGGCGAGGGCGGCTTATTGAAGTTACCTAATGGAACGCGCTTCATGCCGGAGCACGATAAGCGCAATGAGTTAGCGCCTCGCGATATCGTAGCGCGTGCCATCGATTTTGAAATGAAAAAACACGGGCTCGATTATGTCAACCTTGATGCGACGCATTTAGGCGAAGCCTTCATCAAAGAACATTTTCCGATGATCTATGCGCGCTGCTTAAGCCTTGGCTTGGATATTACAAAAGAGCCTATTCCGGTTGTGCCGGCAGCCCACTACACCTGCGGTGGCGTCGTAACCGATTTACATGGCAAGACCGATTTACCTGGGCTGTATGCAGTGGGCGAGGCAACCTATACCGGCTTGCATGGCGCCAACCGATTGGCAAGCAATTCACTATTGGAGTGCGTGGTGATTGGCAAGGCGGTAGCGCGCGATATTGCCACAGCGCAAACACCCCAACTACCAAACTTGCCCTTATGGGATGAGAGCCAAGTCGAAGATGCCGATGAGCAAGTGGTGATTGCTCATAACTGGGATGAGCTGCGATCACTTATGTGGAACTACGTGGGTATTGTGCGCACCAATCGTCGCCTCGAGCGAGCATTGCATCGCATTGAGCTGTTACGCAATGAAGTGCAGGAGTACTACAGCAACTTTAGGGTAACTCGCGACTTGATTGAGCTGCGTAACTTATTGGAATGCGCTGAATTGATCGTGCGATCGGCACTGCTTCGCAGAGAGAGTAGGGGTTTGCATTACAGCCGCGATTACCCCGAGACCTGGGCAGTATCGTATCCAACCATTTTGACGCCGCGCTCAGGCGCTAAGCCAGCTTCAAAGTAATGATTTTACGACTGCACTATCCGCATCGAGTAATCAACCGCACTAACATCTTTAGTGAGTTTGCCAATCGAGATCCGATCTACGCCAGTTGCGGCAATCGCGCGCAATTGATCTAAGCTCACACCGCCCGAAGCCTCAAGTAAAGCACGACCATTCGTAAATGCAACAGCGGCTTTCATTTGATCGGTAGTGAAGTTATCAATTAGGATACTTTTTGCTCCAGCCGCGAGTGCTTCTTCTAACTCAGCCTGATTTTCAACTTCTACCTGAATATTCACACCGGCGTTCAGAGCCTCTGCTGCCATTAGCGCGGCAGTAATACTGCCCGCTGCTGCAATATGATTCTCTTTAATCAGAATACCGTGCCATAGGGCAAGCCGTTGATTATGGCCACCACCAATGCGCACAGCATACTTTTGCGCTTGACGTAGGCCCGGAATGGTTTTGCGGGTATCTAAAATGACGCAGCCTTTGGGGTTGGGGCTTGCGCCTGCAATGGCATCGACGTGGGCACGTGCACTGGTTGCAGTCCACGATAAGGTTTGTAAAAAATTAAGAGCAGGGCGCTCGGCGCTGAGTAGTGCACGGGCATCTGCCTCGATAGTGCAGATGGTATCGTTGGCTTGCATGGTATCGCCTTCAGCGTATCGCCAGCTAATCAGAGCTTGCGGATCTAGGGCGTGAATGACCTCCTCAAACCAATCGGTACCGCACAGTACCGCACTTTGGCGCACGATGAGTTTGGCATGGGCTGTTTTGTTTGCTGGCACCAGTTGGGCGGTCCAGTCGCCAGTGCCAATGTCTTCCGCCAAGGCATCGGCAATATTGCGTGCACGCGCTGCTTCTAGGGTTTCGTTTTGAGTGGTAATGCTTTTCATTGCATGTCGTTATTTACGCCACGCCGATATTCTTCACAAAACCGTGCTGTGCTTTGGCCAGTAAATCGGGATGGTCTTTAGTAAAGGTCAGCATGCGCTCAATGCAATTGAGGGCTTCTTGGCGCGTCGGCTCTGCTATAAATACCTCGCCACTTTCGTATTCAAGGCAATGCAAAATATCCGTCAGGCTGTTCATCGCCATCCAAGGGCAGTGCGCGCAGCTCTTGCAGGTGGCGCTATCGCCTGCGGTTGGCGCCTCGATTAAGACTTTGTTTGGCGCAAGCTGGCGCATGCGATGCAAGATGCCCTTATCCGTCGCAACAATGTATTCCGTAGCACTGCCATCCACTACAGCTTTGATCATGGCGGAGGTCGAGCCCACCACGTCGGCTTGATCCACCACGCTTTGGGGCGATTCAGGATGAACTAGAACTTGGGCATTGGGGTGCTTTGCACGTAGCAGCGCTAACTCTTCGCCCTTGAATTCATCATGAACAATGCAGGCGCCATTCCAGAGCAGCATATCGGCGCCCGTTTGTTCCTGAATGTACCTGCCCAAATGACGATCGGGCGCCCACAGAATTTTTTTACCTTGTTCTTTGAGCTGATGCACGATAGCGAGAGCGCATGAGCTCGTCACCATCCAATCAGCTTGTGCTTTAACGGCAGCGCTGGTGTTGGCATAGACCACCACCACACGGTCGGAATGCAATGCCCGAAACTGCGCAAAGTCAGCAGCATCGCAGCCGAGGTCAAGGGAGCAGGTAGCCTCTAAATCGGGCATGAAGACGCGTTTTTCAGGGGATACTATCTTGGCGGTCTCGCCCATAAAACGTACACCTGAAACAATTAAATTACGCGCTTTGTGGTTTTTTCCAAAGCGAGCCATTTCCAGTGAGTCGGAGACAAAACCCCCTGTTTCCATCGCTAGATCCTGGATTTCGCCATCCACATAGTAATGCGCAATCAATACAGCATCCTTCTCAATTAGAAGGGCTTTAATGCGTGCAATGATGTTGGCTTTTTCTGGGGCAGAGAGGTGGACCGGCACTTTGGCCCAAGCCTGCGCAACGCAAGTAGTGCCCGCAGCATTTTGCTGCGGGTAATCAAAGGCAATCGGTGATTCTGGAGCGGAATTCATACGAAATACTACCTTGTTTGGATTGTTTTTTCATTAATTGGCATCACTTTTGATTGTGAGTCTGCGGATAAATAGGACTCTGGTTGAAATGATGCTCGAAACGAAGTGTAGATTTTTTGCCAATAGTTGTGTGAGTAAGCTCTCCAGTGCCTTATCAGCAATGAAAAATTGGATCATTATCAATTCAGGCTAGAATTTCACCCTTAGACAGGGAGTTTTATGAAGCGCATCATGTTATTGGCTAAATTACACCGGGCTGTAGTTACGGAAGCCGATCTGCACTATGAGGGTTCATGCGGCATCGATGAGAATCTGATGGAAGCCGCTGATATGCGGGAGTTTGAAAAAATTGAGCTCTACAACATCAATAATGGCGAGCGATTTTCAACCTATATTATTAAGGCGGCCCGTGGTTCAGGTGCTATTTCACTCAATGGCGCAGCTGCCCGTAAAGCGCATGTCGGGGACCATTTGATTATCTGTACTTATGGCCCGGTCGATGACCATGAAGTGGCGCAGCACATTCCTAAGGTTGTCTTATTGGATGACCATAATCGCATTAAGGAAATCAAAAAAAATAGCCACTAATCTAGCGGCTAATGGTGTGGGATTGATCCTTTCTTATTAAAAATTAGAAAGGTAGTTTTGCATCGGGCTTTGCAGCCAGTAAGGCGATCTTGAATTCCGCTTGGATACGTGCAATCGCTGCATCGCTATCGGCTTCAAAGCGCAACACCACGACCGGGGTGGTATTCGACGGCCGGGCCAAACCAAAACCATCGGCGTATTCCACTCGAACGCCATCAATCGTATTGATTGATTCTGAACTAGGGAACTTGGCATTCGCCTTAATCCGTTCCAAAATGGCAAAGGGTTCACCTTCAGCGCAGCCCAACTGCAATTCTGGAGTACAGATCGCATTCGGTAAATTATTGAGGGTATCGCTCGGATTTTTTTCTTTGCTGAGAATTTCCAATAACCGCGCGCCGGTATAAAGACCATCATCAAAGCCAAACCAGCGGTCTTTAAAGAAAATATGCCCACTCATCTCGCCAGCAAGCGGGGCGCCGGTTTCTTTGAGTTTGGCTTTCACTAAAGAATGACCTGTTTTCCACATGAGGGGCTGGCCACCATGTGCTTTAACAAAGGTGGCTAGGTTACGGGTGCATTTCACGTCGTAAATAATCTGCCCGCCGGGATTACGCGATAAAACATCTTTAGCAAAGAGCATCATTTGGCGATCGGGGAAGATCACTTGGCCATCTTTAGTGACTACGCCTAAACGATCGGCGTCCCCATCAAAAGCAAGGCCCAATTCATTATCGGTAGTCTGGAGGTTCTTAATCAGGTCTTGTAGGTTCTCTATGTGCGCAGGATCAGGATGGTGGTTCGGGAAATGCCCATCCACCTCACAGAACAACTCTTGTACTTCACAACCCAAAGCCCGAAATAGCTTGCCCGCAAAAGCGCCACCCACACCATTGCCGCAATCGACGGCAATCTTCATCGGTCGAGTAATCTTAATGTCACCCACAATGTAGTTGAGGTACATCGGGAAAATATCAAACGTGCTTCTTGTTCCTTGGCCGCTAACAAATTGCTTGACCTCAATGCGTTTACGTAACTCCTGAATCTTTTCACCATAAATCGCTGCCGTTCCCAGGACCATCTTAAAACCGTTGTAATTGGGTGGATTGTGGCTGCCGGTGATCATGATCCCGGACTTGGGGCTTCTGCCGTTAATCACGTGGTTTGCTGCAAAGTAGACCATCGGCGTGGCTACCATGCCGAGGTCAATTACATCCACGCCTGTTGATAGCAAGCCTTTAGTTAAGGCTTCAATCAACTCAGAACCAGAGAGGCGACCATCCCGGCCAATCACGATCACGTCTTCACCAATCGCGCGCATTTCACTACCAAATGCTTGACCAATCAGGCGGGCTACATCGGCATTGAGGGTTTGGTCAATGATGCCGCGAATATCGTAGGCTTTAAATATGGAAGGGGAGAGTTGCACTTCGTGTCCTAGTTATTGTGAGTCTAATAAATGATTATGAATTCAAAAAATTAATGCGCGCAGCGGTTACTGCATCGATGTGCTCGCTCGCCACAATGTCATTCGCATGACTGGCTAAGGCTTTCTCAATCGGTTTGGCTAAGACCTTGCCGTATTCCACGCCAGGCTGATCAAAGCTATTGATATTCCACAGAGCGCCGAGACAAGCTGCTCGGTTCTCGTACAGAGCAAGCAGGGCGCCCAAATAGAAAGCATTGAGCTTGGGCAATAAGAGTAGATTACTGGGCCGCTGGCCAGGATAAACGTCATTGGGATTACTTGCCGCTTTGCCATTGGCCAAGGCCTGCGCCTGCGCCAGGCAGTTCGAGAGCAGGATGCGGTGGTGTGCCACGGCTTCAGGGCGATCACTCATGGGTTCACGTACAGCAATGAAATCAATTGGAATGATTTCAGTACCTTGGTGCAGCATCTGAAAGTAAGAGTGCTGCGCATTGCTGCCGGCGCTACCAAATACGACTGGTGATGAAAATTGGACTGGCTTGCCATCACGATCGACGCTCTTGCCATTACTCTCCATATCAAGCTGCTGCAGCCATTTTGGAAACCAGTCCAAGGCATCAGCATACGGAATTGCCGCATAGGAGGTGATGCCATGGGTTCGTTGCTGATGAAATAGTGCAAGCGCCATGATGACCGGCAGATTGTCCTCTAGGGGCGCGCTCTTAAAATGCAAATCCATCGCCTCAGCGCCAGCCAAAAACTGTTGAAAAGTTTCAAAGCCATACTGCAACGCAATCGGCAAGCCAACGGCAGACCAAACGGAATAACGGCCGCCAACCCAATCCCAGAATGGATACACATTATTTTGCGCAACACCAAATGCTTCGGCTGCCGGTGTATTGGCGGTGACCGCATACAAAGCATCGGCAATTTGACCTGGATTGCAACCACTTTCTTTTAGCCAAGCTACTACCGCTTTGGCGTTCATAGTAGTTTCCAGTGTGGTAAACGACTTGGAAACAATAATTACACGCGTACTCTTTGCTTCGGCACATTTTACGATGCGCGCCAACTCAGCAGTATCAATATTGGCTAAGAAATGCATGCGCATACCGCGACTGGAAAGGCTAGTTACATGAGCAAGTGCCTCGATAGCAAGGCGTGGACCAAAGTCCGAGCCACCAATACCAATGTGAATCACATCGGTCACGCCTGTCCAATCGGAACAAAGCGCTTCGATGCGGGACCATACGGCCGCAACGGCTGGCATCACGTCCTTGTCATCAATGAGTACTGGGGTTTTATGGAGATTGCGTAATGCCGAATGCAGGGCAGGGCGATTTTCGCTGACGTTGACGTGTTTGCCCGCAAACAGATCGGCAATAAATTGCTCGAGTTTCGATTGGCGTGCCCCTGCAAGCAAATGAGCCCATGTTGGCGTATCAATCCCCTGATAGGCGGTATCCAGCAGGACGTTCACTGCGGTGTGGCTGTTTTCAGGTATCGAACTGGATTCTAAAGGCATGCATCGATTTTATCAAGAAGGGTAAGGAAATTCGCTAAATCATTGAAAATGGTACGATTTAAGTCATAAAAATAGAGACACACCTCAAATCGAGTTAGGAAAAGCAGAATGGAACGGCTGGATTGCGTCGTGATCGGCGCTGGCGTAGTGGGTTTGGCAATTGCCCGCGAAATGGCATTGCAAGGCAAAGAGACCATTTTGCTTGAGCGTGAGTCTGCATTTGGTACCGTCAGCAGCGCCCGTAACAGCGAGGTCATTCATGCGGGAATTTATTACCCCAAACACTCCTTAAAAGCCCGCTTGTGTGTAATCGGCAATCGCATGCTCTATGAGTATTGCCGTAGCCACCTAATAGGCACCCAGCAATACGGCAAATTGATTGTGGCCGCAGACGACTCTCAGCTGGATGACCTCCGAGCACTTCAGCACCGTGCTCAGGAAAATGAGGTGCCCGGCATTTCGATGATCAGCGCCAAAGAGGCGGTTGCCCTAGAGCCGCAGTTGCAATGTGCCGCAGCCCTGCACTCCAAATCGACCGGAATTGTGGATAGTCACGGGTATATGTTGTCCCTCTTGGGTGGTTTTGAAGACGCAGGCGGCATGGTGGCGTATCAATCGCCTTTGCTGCGCGCAACGGCCCTCAGTGGGGGTGGATTTCGTCTCGAGATTGGCGGGCAAGAGGCAATGCAGATTGAGACCACGCTGTTGATTAATTGTGCTGGTATGAGCGCGCCTAAAGTAGCCGCTGTGATTGAGGGACTGGACCCAGCGCATATCCCACGCGCTTACTTTGCTAAAGGCAATTATTTTTCCTTGAGCGGCAAATCACCATTTCAGCACTTGATCTACCCCATACCAGAGCCGGGGGGGCTCGGCGTTCACCTGACGCTGGACATGGCTGGCCAAGCCAAGTTTGGTCCCGACGTGGAGTGGCTCGATATTGCAGCTGAAGCCGAAGTCGACTACTCGGTCGACCCCCGCCGCGGCGATGGTTTTTATGCCGCCGTACGGCGCTATTGGCCTAGTTTAAAAGATGGGGCGCTAATGCCGGACTATTCGGGTATACGTGCGAAGATCGTCCCTTCGGGATCTCCTGCCGGCGATTTTGTGTTTGATGGCCCGAGCACCCATTGCTTAGCAGGGCTATATAACTTGTACGGCTTTGAGTCACCGGGCCTGACCTCATCTTTGGCGATTGCCAAGCACTTGGATGGCCTAATGCGAGCAGAATCAGCTTAAAAAACGCACCTTAGGCTAATACAAGAGCCACTACAAAGATGTTGAGAAATATGACAGATTTGTTACCCAATAATCGATACCAAAAGCTACCTAATGCGGTTTCAATTTGGTGGCGCAATTACCAATACCCTTCTCGAGTCTAATTCCGCACCAAACACTACTAGACGTGTTTCTAATTTCCACATCACTCCACGTGCGTCCACTTGAAAAGTAAACCCTCATCTGAATTGGTGGGGGGGTGTCTTTTGCTTATTACTTTAAGTAATGCCTGAGAGGCAGCGTTTGGCTAAAAGAAGCCTGACGATAGGGAAGATTTATCAATCCTGTTAGGCATCGACCGATTTGCGATGACACCACAGCGCTGAAGCAAGAAATGCAGTGAAGAAGAACGCCTATATTCTTGAATTAAAAAAGATTTTATTTCTCTCTGAATATTTTTGTTTATTTAACAATTTCGTAATATTTGTTCATTATATTGTGTGAGTTGTTGCCTCTCCTTAAACCTCAAACCTCAAACCTCAAACCTCAAACCATACGGACTTACGCAATGTCTCATGATTTTGATCCAATTACCAATGAATCTAACAATGAACACTTTCAAGATGTTCTTGCTCGTGCCTTAGGCAATCCATCCCGTCGCTCTATGTTAAAGGGCAGCGCGGGCTTAGCTGCTATGCTTGCTCTTCCGATGTTGCCGGGCTGCGGTGGCGGTAGTGACACTGCGAGCACTGGCGTTGCTAGTACCGCCGCTGGCGCGTCTTCAATACCCGCTTTGCCGACCGATAGCACACTGAAATTTACTGCCGTCCAAAATAACATCTTGGATCAGATCACTCTGCCGCCTGGATACAACGTACAACTATTGCACGCTACTGGCGATACACTGGGCTCTGGAGCAACTGCTTATACCAACATGGGTACTGAAACTGGGGAGAGCTGGGCTCAGCGTGTGGGCGACCATCACGATGGCATGGAGCTTTTCTATATTGATTCTAGTGGCAAAACCCAATACATGCCTACGAGCAAAGCGGTGCTCGCGGTGAACCATGAAAGCTCTGCCGATTCACATTTTTTGATGCCAACCGGCCAAACCTCAGGTACTGTTAAAGGTAAAAAGTTTAGTCAATTTGGTGGTTATGACGGTCTTGTGCGTCCTGGCGACGAAGTGCTCAAAGAGATTAACTTGCACGGTATCTCAGTTGTCGAGTTGACATTGGATGCCAACGGTAAGCCCACAGGTTATAACCCCACATCTTCGTTGAACCGCCGTGTCACAGCGCAAACTCCAGCAGAAGTGCATGGTCCTGCTGCGCATTTATCCGACCTGAGAGATCTGATGGTCACTCGATTCAGTCCCACTGGCGCTACTGTGCGAGGCACACTGAACAACTGCGGTCATGGTCCAACCCCATGGGGCACTTATATGGGCTGCGAAGAGAATTGGGCTTTTTACTTCAACGTTGCCGCTGGCGGAAAAGCGCCGACGGATACCAAAATGTTGGCATCCCGCCAACGTTACGGCCTTGCAGCAGCACCCTTTGTGGCTAGGAGCACAACGTGGCCAGCACTGGCAATTGGCCAAGGCTGGTATACACCAACTGACTTGCCTGACACTGACTTTCGTTTTAGCCGCTGGAATACTGAAGCAAGTGGCGCTTCTGCACGCGAGGACTTCCGCAACGAACCCAACACATTTGGCTACAACGTTGAAATAGACCCGGCCAACCCTGCATCCGTTCCTGCCAAGCGCATGGCCATGGGCCGTTTTGCTCACGAAGCGGCTGTCTGTAGTTTGCCCGTTGTAGGCAGTCCTTTAGCCTTCTACATGGGTTGCGACAGTCGGAATGAGTACATCTACAAATTTGTGACCACCGCAACCTGGAGTGCTGCTGACATCGGAGGCGGTATGGCGGCGGGTAATAAATACTTGAATGAAGGTAAGTTGTATGCGGCCAAATTCAACGATGATGGTACAGGCCAATGGTTAGAACTGAATATCAGTAACCCCGCCATCAAAAACTATTCCAAATTTGCGTTTGCTAACCAGGCTGAAGTCTTAGTGCACACCCGCTTGGCCGCAGATGCCGCGGGCGCGACACCTATGGACCGCCCAGAGTGGGGCGCTGTCAATCCTGCTAATGGCGAGGTTTACTTTACGATGACCAACAACACCGTTGCCAATAGGACGCCAGTCTCAACTAATGCGGTTAATCCACGTGCTTATGCTGATCTAGACGGCAAAATGGGTACCGGCAACCCCAACGGTCATATCGTCCGCTTCAAAGAAAGCGGCAATCTCTCCACAGCCACGACGTTTACATGGGATATTTTCGTGTTTGGTGCTGAGGATGATTCTGCGGCTGATGTCAATATCTCCAAATTGTCCCGTAACAACAGTTTTTCCTCACCCGACGGTTTGTGGTTTAGCAAAAGTACCAACATTTGCTGGATTCAAACAGACGATAGCGCCTTTACGGATGAAGCCAACTGCATGTTACTGGCAGCAGTTCCAGGTAAGGTAGGCGATGGTGGTCAGTTTATGGTGGCAAACACGATGACAACTCCTACACCTTCTACAGCCGCCCAAAAAACCTTTGTAGGCGGTATTTTGGGTGAGTCTCGTCTGCGTCGTTTTTTAGTGGCACCAAAAGGCGCGGAAGTTACCGGTTTAACCGAGACAGCAGATGGAAAAACCTTGTTTGTTAACATCCAGCATCCCGGTGAGGACACTGCCGCACTTGGAACCTCCTCGGACTTTACATATCAAAGTCAATGGCCCAGCAACGGCGGCGGCATACCTGCTAAGTATGGAGCAGGTAAACGCCCACGCTCCGCTACCTTGATGATCACTAAAGCGGATGGTGGGAAGATTGGTATGTAAGGGATTGTCTTTTTAAGCGAACTGTTCCTTAAAAAGTGCTTGTGATGAAGGCTAAGATTTAGTTCTTAGCCTTCATTTTTTTGCCCGTTATTTTTTAGATAGTGCTCCAAAAAACTGGATAAATACTCCCCTAACCGCTTTCATTAGAGTCAGTTTTAGTTCAAGGCGTTAATCTAAGCTTGCTCCTTTAGGGCAGGCGTTTTGTGTTTGATGGCCCGAGCACGCATGGCCTGGCAGGTTAATATTAGCTCTAAGGGTTTGAATCGCCGGTTCTGACCTCATCCTTAACGATTACAACGCACCAGGATGGCCTGATGCATGCAGAGTAAGACTAGGAGGACTTCTTTAGGCTCAAGCTATGAACTTCTTTATAATTGAGGACGTTACAAAAAGGAAGCTTGGCAGAGCGGTTGAATGCACCAGTCTTGAAAACTGGCGAGGATGAAAGTCCTCCGTGAGTTCGAATCTCACAGCTTCCGCCACCCCTTTATGTTTGGGATGGCGATTCTTCTTGGTTGTTAGACTCTTTTACAGCCCCACATTAGGCTATCTTTATTTTGAAACTACCCCGAATCCTATTCCTAGTAATTGCCTCAACCTTGATAGGCTGTCAATCCACAGGTCAAGACGGTAAGCCCCTCACTCAAGCGGAAGTTATTGCAAAGCGTTCTGAAACGCTTAAGATGGCTGAGTCTGGGCTAGCTGCTTTTTATAAGCAAAATCCAGCCGCCCAAAAAGAGATCGAAGCTGCGCCAGGTTATGCCGTAGTCAGCACAACCAATGTCAATGTGGTTTTACTGGTGGTGGCGCGCGGCGAAGGCGTGTTGTACGACAAGCGCCATAACGGACCGGTCTTTCTAAAAAGCTATAAAACAGGCGAAGGTTTGGGTGCGGGCTATCAAGATCAATACCAAATTATTGTGTTTAAAACCACCTCCGCAATCGATCAATTTTTATTGACATCAATTGATGGTCAACGTGGCGGTTTAGACGTGGACGCCAATTTTTCGGCCGGCTCAGGCGGCACTATCCGTTCATTCAATCCCAATATCACTTTTTATACGGTCGGTTTATCAGGCTATGACTTGCAAGCGAATTACGGTGGTACGCTTTACTTGGTAGATGAGCAGTTAAACGATGCCGCTACCCTAAGCAGCTTGCCCAAAAAAGCCAAGTAATCATCCGGCAGAGCGCTACTGTGTTGCGTTGCTCTAAAAACTTCTCCTAACCGGTTTATGAACAACTTAAACCAAATCTTCTATTTAATGTTTGCCGTATTTGCACTGGGCATTGCCCTGAATGCGTATGCCGACTTTCATAATCAAAAGATCCGATCCGATGTCAAGGTGTATTGGATTGTGGCAATGACCTTAATCGTGATTTCCAGTTTGAGTTATGCGCTCGGCTCGTTTGGTTTACCTTTATTCCTATTTTTTGGCAGTGCTTTTTTAGCCTCCTCTTTACTGTCAGCAGGTTATCTATTTCGCAGCATTAGTCGTCCCCTAACGCGTCAATGGGTTTTGGCAAGTGCCTGCTTGGTTTTTGTGTTTATTGCTGTCTTAGGCTATCTGCTTGCCGTCCAGGCCCCTTACCTTTACCGATTGTTGACGGTCTCGTTTCTATTACTCGGACTGACTGTGTGGCAAATTTGGGAGATTCGCGAAGCTAAAAAAGTCGACTCATCGATTCACTTGCGCTTCATACAGTATCTCTTGTTTGGCTTAATTGTACTCATCGTATTTCGCATCATCACGGCGACTGATCCAAGATACGATGGCGTTAACTACCTTTTTGAAGAGACCTCGGCAGCATTGTTTGTGCGCCTCACATTGTCTGCTTCGTATCTATTACTTTTTTTCTTCATTAACAACTATTTTTATGACAAGTTATTGGTGGGCGAGCGCAATGCCCTTGCCCAACTCAGTGAGAAAAAAACAGAGTTGCAGAACACCGTAAAAGAGAATGAACAAATCAAGAATTTATTGTCAGAGCGCGAGTCTTTGATTAAGTCTTTGATGCGCTCCAATAAAACAGCTGCCACGGGCGCTCTATCGGCCTCGATTGCCCACGAATTAAACCAGCCCCTGGGCGCATCCAATCTCAATATCCAGTTTCTGAAGCATAAGCTGGACCAGGGCGAACTCAGCCTTGAGTTGCAGAAGGAATTATTTACTGCACTAGAGAATGACAACAAGCGGGCAAGCTCGATTGTGCGATCCTTGCGCTCGATTTTTACTGATGAAAAAGTAGCCGTAGAGTGCGCGAATTTAACCACGCTAATTGAGTCGATCTTAGTGATTGTTCAGCCAGAATTGCGTTCTAAGCAAATTCAATTGCAGCTTGATTTGCCAGCAGCATTACACGCACCTGTTCGTCAGACAGAAATCCAGCAAGTTATTTTGAATTTGGTGAATAACGCAATTCAGTCCTTGGAGGCCTCGGACCGCCTCGATAAGCGTATTTCAATTAAAGGTACTAGTAACATCCACTGCATTCAGATTGCCATCACCGATAATGGTGCCGGAGTTAGTCCGGATATTCAGGCCGATTTGTTTACGATCTTAAGCAGTGCCAAGAAAACTGGAATGGGTTTGGGTTTGTGGTTATGCCAACATATTATTGCTCGGCACGGTGGGCGAATTTCGTATGAAGATGCACCGCAAGGTGGTGCGCGCTTTTGTATTGAATTGCCGCAAACTAGTTTTTAGTAGTACTTAGTCTCTGCACATATACAGGTTTGTAATCGGAAAGCGGTCATTCACGGTAGTGCGCGATTCTACAAAGACGGCGCGGCGCTTACCCTTCTTCTTACACTCGGCTTCAGCAACTGCCTGCGTTTCACTTTCTTTTGCTGATTTAACCGTATGTACTCCAACGAGGCCGTCCGACTGTGTATATGCGCGCAGATCGTAAACGGACGTGCCGCAGCCCACAAGAATACTTGCCAGGAGACAAACAAAAAGTGTGTATTGAGTTCGCATTGATTTTGTTGCCTTATAAAAAAAGTGCCTGCAAGTCATTCAGATAACGCAGCCCCAATGCCGTCGGTTTTAATACGGCGGGGTTTTCATCGAGCAAGCCCTTTTTGGTAGCGGCTTGGAGTGCGGGCGCTATTGAGTGAAGTGTTAAGCCGGTACGTTCACTAAAGCTAGCTGTACTAACGCCTTGACTTAAGCGCAGCGCATTAAGCATGAATTCAAAAGGGAGATCGCTAGGTGCTACGGTCTTGGATTCGATCAAGGCATCGCCACGCGCTTCCATCTGCTGCATATAGCTTTCGGGGTGACGCTCCCGCACCTGACGGGTAATTTGATCCGATAAAGAGATTTTGCCGTGGGCGCCAGCACCGATTCCGATGTAGTCGCCAAAACGCCAGTAGTTGAGGTTATGTTTGCATTCCCGTTGGGGTTTGCAATATGCAGAAACCTCGTAACGCTCATACCCGCCAGCATCGAGCATGGCCAGATTTTGTTCAAACATCGCATCGCTGGTGTCGTCACTGGGTAGCGTGGGTGGATGCGCAGCAAAGAGGGTATTCGGCTCTAAAGTGAGGTGATACATCGACAGGTGACTTGTCCCAAACGACAGTGCCGTCCTTAGGTCTGCGGCCGCGTCAGCCAAGCTCTGCTCTGGCAAGGCATACATTAAATCGAGGTTGATTGACTGAATATAACGCGATGCAATCTCGATTGCACGCTTTGCTTCATCACCGCTATGAATGCGCCCTAAAGCCTTCAGGTGTTCATTATTAAAACTTTGAATGCCCAGCGAGACGCGATTAATACCGCAGTCGGCAAAGCCCGCTAATTTATCAGCCTCAACCGATCCGGGATTCGCTTCCATGGTGATTTCAGCATCGGCTTCGAGCGGTAGAAGACCTCGAACCGACGATAGGAGTTGATTCATCCCCTTTGCTGAAAGCAAACTCGGAGTGCCTCCGCCAATAAAAATGGTATGGACCTTGCGGCCCCAAACGCGTGGCAATTCGGTTTGCAGGTCTGCCAGTAAGGCGTTTATATAACGCACCTCATCAAAGCCAGTGGACTTAACTTGATGGGAATTGAAATCACAGTAAGGGCATTTCTTTTCGCACCACGGAAAATGAATGTACAAGGAGAGTGGAGGCAGAGTGCTTAATTGCACCCGATCAGGTGATTTCATGGACTGAGAAGATCTAGCAATTGACGCAAGGCTTGGCCGCGGTGGCTGATGTTATTTTTTTCAGCAGGATCCAATTCAGCGGCAGTTTTGCCGAGGGCTGGAATAAAAAAATGCGGGTCATAGCCAAAGCCCGCTTCTCCGCGGGGCACATCAATCCATTCCCCATGCCATTGGGTTTGCACAATGACTGGCTCTGGATCCAATGCATGCCGAATAAACACCAAAGCGCAGACGTAATGCGTGCGGCGATCTGCAATGCCGCGTAACTCAGCAATCACCTTGGCATTGTTCTGGGCATCATTTACTTCTTCTCCCGCATAGCGTGCCGATCGAACGCCAGGCCTGCCATCCAGCGCAGCAATACAGATGCCAGAGTCATCGGCCAGTGCCGGTAAATTACCCTCCTTGCTCGCATGCCGGGCTTTAGTCAGCGCATTTTCTACAAAGGTGAAGTAAGGCTCTTCGGCGGCGGCAATTCCTAAATCGCCTTGGGGAATGATGGCGATGCCCAGGGGCGCAAATAGGGCAGTAAATTCCCGTACTTTGCCAGCACTATTCGAGGCTAAAACCAGTTGCTTCAAATCAGTCATGAGTGCTGTATGAGTAACGCTGCTTTTGGATTCATGCCTTGCCGACATTGGCCTGCAATTTGCTTAGCTCATGAATACCATGCTCGGCCAGGTCCAGTAGCTCGGCTAATTCGGCGCGAGAAAACGCAGGACCTTCGGCAGTGCCCTGCAATTCAATCATGCCGCCGCTACCGGTCATCACCACATTCATATCGGTATCGCAAGTGGAGTCTTCGGCGTAATCTAAATCCAGTACCGGAGTGCCCTGATAAATGCCCACCGAAATCGCGGCCACACTATCGGTGATGGGATCTTTACCAATCACGCCTTTTTCGAGCAAGGTGTTGACAGCATCGCGGGCCGCAACATAAGCGCCAGTGATGGCTGCGGTACGCGTGCCCCCATCGGCTTGTAATACATCGCAATCCAAGTGAATCGTACGCTCACCCAAGACGCTGAGATTAAATACGCTGCGCATGGCTCGGCCAATCAAGCGCTGGATTTCTTGGGTACGCCCACTTTGCTTGCCCCGGGCCGCTTCCCGATCGCTGCGGGTGTGGGTTGAGCGGGGTAACATGCCGTATTCCGCCGTAACCCAACCTTCGCCAGAGCCTTTTTTGTGGGGTGGAACCCGTTCTAAGATGCTGGCCGTGCATAGCACCTTGGTATCGCCAAAGGCAATCAGTACCGATCCCTCAGCGTGCTTGGTATAGCCGCGGGTAATCGTGACGGGGCGGAGTTGCTTTGGATTGCGCTGGCTAGGGCGCTGAATTGGGGAGGCGGGTGTACTCATGGTGAATTTGATCCTAATTAGAGGAAAAGGCAATCTACAATGTTCATATGATATCGAGCATGACCGGTTATGGCAGTGCATCTCGCCCCGTTTCCCTGGGCGCTGGAGTGGTTGCTGATTTGCAGGTCGAATGCCGGGCTGTGAACAGCCGCTTCTTGGATCTGGGCTTTCGCTTACCGGATGAGTGCCGAGGCGCTGAGCCCCTCCTACGCGAGATGGCAACCCAGGCCCTGGCAAGGGGCAAGGTGGAGTTTCGGGCGGCCTGGCGCATCAATACAGGCGCTGCTGCCGCGAGCCCATCCCGTTCTACTAGCACCCTTAACCACGCGCGCCTTGCCTCCTTGCAGATAATGCAGGCCGAGGTGCTTAAAACCTTTCCGAATGCGGGTGAGCTGGGCATGGCCGATGTTTTGCGCTGGCCTGGGGTAGTGAACGAGCCTCGCGGGGAAGAGGAGGGCTGGATCGGTGCCACTGCAGAGGCTGCCAAGGCGGCCCTAGATGGCCTCCTAGCCAGTCGCGCTGCGGAAGGCGCCGCTTTAGTGGGGGTGTTGCAGACCATTACCCAGCAAATGCAGGCGATTATTAGTGAGCTAGAGCCCCGCATCCCTGAATACGTTCAGCAATATCAAGACAAACTCAGTACCCGTTTGGCCGAGGCCCTGGCTAATCAGATCACTCAAGCCCCCCTAAATAATGCTGCTGTTCCAGCCGAAGTGCTCGATCGCATTCGGCAGGAAGTGGTGCTGTATGCCATCAAGATTGATGTCGCTGAAGAGTTTGCGCGCCTCAAGACCCATTTGCAGGCGGTTGGTAGTGCGCTCAAAGGCAAGGGGCCGGTTGGCAAGCGTTTGGACTTCTTGATGCAAGAACTCAACCGGGAGGCTAACACCCTGAGTTCGAAATCCGTGTCCGACGAATGCACTGCGGCTGCAGTAGAGCTCAAGCTCTTGATTGAACAAATGCGCGAGCAAGTGCAGAATTTAGAATAAGCCGATGACTCTTTCTCCCCAAACCTACCAAGGCAGCATGCTGATGATTGTGGCGCCCTCCGGCGCTGGTAAATCATCTTTGGTGCAGGCTCTATTGCAGGCTGATACCAGCCTGAAACTGTCTTTATCGAGCACGACGCGTCTGCCCCGCAGCGGTGAGGTGGACGGCAAAGACTATCGTTTTGTAAACAATGACGCCTTTGTTGCACAGCGGGACAGCGGTGATTTTTTAGAGTGGGCACAAGTGCATGGCCATTTTTATGGCACTTCGCGCTCTTGGATCGAGGAACAAATGCAAGCGGGCAATGACGTTATTTTAGAAATCGATTGGCAAGGCGCACAGCAAATACGCCAGCTGATTCCGTCTGCCCAATGGATCTTTATTTTCCCTCCATCGATTGAGGCCTTGGAAGCCCGTTTACGCAAGCGCGGCCAGGATGACGAGGCCACCATTGCGCGGCGCTTAGCAGCTGCCCATATTGAGCTCCAGCATGCTGCAGAAGCGAATTTCATTGTGATCAATGATGTTTTTGAGCAGGCCTTGCTCGATTTGCAGCACATCATCGCCTCCAGTCGCTTGCGCTCCGGGCCGGTGATGGCCGGCAACCCTGCGCTTTTAAGGCGCCTTGGGGTTTAATCAGTTATTCTATTGGTATTGATCCCCATTTAAAGTGAGTAGCATATGGCTCGTATTACTGTAGAAGATTGCCTAAAAACCATTCCCAATCGATTTGAACTGGTATTGGCTGCCACCTACCGTGCGCGCCAGTTGGTTCAAGGTCACGCTCCTCGGGTTGATGCCAAAGACAAAGCAACGGTTGTTGCCTTGCGCGAAGTTGCTGCTGGCGTTACCGATCGGGATATGCTGACCAAAGTCCCTCTTTAAACAGAAGGCCCGTTGTGGCGCAGCCGCTGACCACATCGGGATCCATTGGGGCACGCTCGCCTAGCGATGTCCTAACCAGTTCCGGAATTCATTCCTCCAAAGCTTCAGAGCAAAGTCCATTTGGCGCATCCCCCAGTAGCTCCCTAAGCGGCTCCGCTGTTCTGGCATCACTGTTAGCTCAATCCAGTCGGCATTTATTTGGCCCGACATTGCAACCCACGCTGCCGCCAAAACAGCAGGTGGTATCGGTAAGTGGACTTACTGCAAAATTGCAATACCTTAAGCCTGATGAAATTGCCTTAGTCAAAAAAGCCTTTCAGTTTGCGGATTCAGCGCATTTAGGGCAATACCGTCAAAGTGGCGAGCCCTACATTACCCACCCCGTTGCGGTTGCTGAGCTCTGTGCCAGCTGGCGTCTCGATGCCTCTTCAATTATGGCGGCACTCTTACACGATGTCATTGAAGACACCCGCTGTACTCAAGATGATTTGATCACCAAGTTTGGACCCAAGGTGGCTGAATTGGTCGAGGGCTTAACAAAACTAGATAAGCTCGAGTTTCAGAGTCATGCGGAGGCGCAGGCAGAGAGTTTTCGCAAGATGTTCATGGCGATGGCACGCGATGTACGCGTCATACTAGTCAAGCTTGCAGACCGCACCCACAATATGCAGACTTTGGATGCGGTGCCAATTGAAAAGCGCCGCCGGGTTGCCTCTGAGACCCTCGAGATTTATGCCCCGATTGCTCATCGCCTCGGCTTAAACATCATTTACCGAGAGCTGCAGGATTTGAGTTTCCGCTACTCGATGCCGATGCGCTTCCGGGTGATTGAAGATGCAGTCAAGCGTGCCCGTGGCAATCGCAAAGAGATGGTTGAGAAGATTCTGCAAACCACACGCATGAGTTTTGCCAAGGTTGGGATTGAAGTCGATTTACAAGGCCGAGAAAAAACCCTTTTTTCTATCTACATGAAGATGCGCCACAAGCATGTGAGTTTTTCGCAGGTACTCGATGTGTATGCATTCCGCGTGACCGTGAAATCAATCGATGAGTGTTACCGTGCACTTGGCATCTTACATGCCCTGTATAAGCCTATGCCGGGCAAGTTCAAAGACTATATTTCTATTCCAAAGCTCAATGGTTATCAATCCTTGCACACGACTTTGGTTGGCCCATCGGGTGTGCCGGTGGAGTTTCAGATTCGGACGAGTGACATGCATGCGGTGGCGGAGGCTGGGGTAGCGGCCCACTGGGCTTATAAAGAGGGTTCGCCCGAAATGAGTGAGGTGCAAAACCGCGCGCACCAATGGTTGCAGTCCCTGATTGATATTCAGGATAGCAGTGGCGACTCCCAAGAATTTCTGGAGCACGTGAAGATTGATTTGTTTCCCGATGCAGTCTATGTATTTACCCCTAAGGGACAAATTCGGGCCTTGCCTCGCGGCGCGACCGCGCTCGATTTTGCTTACTCGATACACAGCGATATTGGAAACTCCTGCGTTGCGGTCAAAATCAATAATATGCAATTACCGTTGCGCAGTGAATTAAAAAACGGCGATATTGTGGAGGTAGTCACTTCAACCAATAACCAGCCTAATCCCGGCTGGTTGGCTTTCGTGCGTACCGGCAAGGCCAGGGCATCGATTCGGCATTCGCTCAAGACTAAACATTATGCTGAGTCTTTGCAGCTCGGCGAGCGTTTATTAGCCAATGCCCTACGTCAACAAGGAGTGGATGCCGCGCTGTTGTCCGCTGAAATTTGGGAGAAGCTCCTGCATTGGACGGGGGACAAGACCCGCGAAGAGGCGTGCGTCAATATTGCCCTTGGCCGCCGTTCGCATCAAGAGTTGGCGATTCGCTTGCAAATCTTGATTGACGAAGAGGGTGGTGACGAGCAAATGCGTTTGGGCTCCGGCGATTGGGGAGTGCACCACGAGACCCATTCGCATCAAAAGCAGGCGATCTTAGTGGATGGTCGTGAAGGCATGTCAACTAGCTTTCAGAGCTGTTGCCATCCAATTCCGGGGGATGCGATTATTGGTTATCTCGGCAAAGGTGAGGGCCTACAAATACACGTCAACGACTGTCAAACCGCTCTGCGGATGTTATCGAAAGACAGCGATAAGTGGGTGGAGGTGGAATGGAGCAATGACATTCACCGAGAATTCGAGGTCAGTTTAGCGGTCGATACGCGCCAGGGTAAGGGCGTGTTGGCTCGGGTAGCCAGTAGCATTACCTCAGCCGATTGCAACATCATGAACGTCTCAATGGAAGATCGATTCAGGGAAGACGCGGTGGTTATTCGCTTTACCTTGCACGTAGCCGATCGCCTGCATCTTTCCAGAGTCATGCGCAGCTTACGAAATAATCCGGATGTGATGCGCGTTGTTCGCACCCGCGCTTAGCGGTATTGCACATCTAAGATCTCAATTTCAGTTACCCCAGTTGGTGTTTGAATATGGACGCAGTCACCAATCCGCGCTTTAATGAGTGCCCTTGCAATCGGCGACACCCAGCTGACATGGCCCTGATCTAAATCAACTTCATCCACTCCTACAATCGTAATTACCTCCGTTTTTGCATTGGCATTAGCGGTAGTGCAGTAGCTGACACTGGCTCCGAAAAAGACCTGGTCTGCTTCTTGCTCACCGGCTTTGCGCGCGGCGTTATCGACGACAACAGCAAACTCTAGGCGCTTATTTAAAAACCGAATGCGCCGATCAATCTCCCGTAAGCGCTTTTTGCCATAAATATAATCCCCATTCTCAGAGCGATCCCCATTCGAAGCTGCCCAGTGGACAATCTCGACGATTTTCGGGCGCTCTAAGTCCAAAAGCTGTAAAAGCTCTGCTCTTAAGCGTGCATGACCTGCTGGCGTAATGTAATTCTTTTCTTCCATGGCATAATTATGGCTGTTGCGGCTGTAGCTCAGTTGGATAGAGTACTTGGCTACGAACCAAGGGGTCGTGGGTTCAATTCCTGCCAGCCGCACCAACTATAAGGCCTCCCAATCGGGAGGCCTTACCTTTTAAGCACTGATTGCCATTTGCGCAATAAATCCAGAGCGATTTTCTCCCGCTGATTTTGCTTTCGCATCCAGCCTTGCTAGTACTCGCTTTGGCAAGGAGATATTTACGCGCTCGATTTCATTGGATAGAAGGGCTGGATCAATTTCGGCAATCGCCCAAATCATTCCCTTAAATTCTTTTTTCTTCTGTAAGGTATTAATCGAGCTTGGCCTTGGTACATCTTGATTGTCATCTAAGGCAGCTTCGATCCACAATTCAATAGCTTGTTTTGCATTATCGATGGCCTCATCAATACCGCTATCCGCAACTGAAAAACAACCCGGTAAATCAGGCACGATGACGCCCCACGCATTAGCGTCGCTCCCTGGTTCTATTGCGATTGGATATTTCATGGACTTTCCCTTATTTAATTCCTGCTTGTTTTAGTAGTTTTTGAACTAAACCAACGCCGAGATCCTTTTTGGGGTGTGGCACCGTAATTTGACCGGTTTTAACGGGATGCTTAAAAATATGATGAGAACCTTTTGAGTTACGCATAATTCAAGCATCCCTCTCTAACAACTTGAGGAGTTCTTAGCTATTCATTTGTGTATTAAACACATAGTATACACACCATACACATAGATAAAAAGTAGGATGGGCTTGCTTGTTAAACCCTTCCAGTATTCTTAGGGTTGATAGATTTATGGATATGCATATTCTTTGCTTTCGCTGACCTTTAACCCTGCGTATCCTAAATAAATACCTCATGAATACACCCTTTACTGTTATGCCCCCATTTGACTGGAAGGTCGTGGATGGCACGCATGCGCAATTGGTTTTGCGTGGCAGGATTGATGTGTATGCCTTGGGTGGTCATTGGACTACTGTTCGCCAAAATCAAGATGCCTGGCTCGGGCAATCTTCTGGGCAGAAGACCTTGAGTGTTGATGCAACTCAGGTGGATTATCTGGACGGTGCGGGTGTCGCATTTTTAATTGACCTGCATGCAAACCAAGAAAAGAAGGGGGCGGCATTTACCTTGCTGGGTTTAGACAAGCGCTATTTGCCTTTGCTGCAACAATTTGACCCAATTGGAAAGTTGTTTCCAGCGGTAACACCCAAATCAAAAGATAGCTTTGTAGTCGCGGTAGGCCGTGCAAGCAGCATCTTTTTGCAGGACGTGGCTTCCATCATTACTTTTGCTGGTCACGTTACGGCTGATTTAGTCTGGGCTTTATTTCATCCACGCCAAGTGCGCTGGGGCGATTTTGTTAATGCTGCTTATCAGGCAGGGGTGTCGGCCTTGCCGATTGTTGGCTTAGTTGCTTTTTTGATTGGTGTGATTCTGTCGTTTCAGTCTGCGATTGGTATGCAAAAGTTTGGCGCTATCTCATTTGTGGGTCCGATTGTTGCTTTGGGGATCTTTCGGGAGTTGGGGCCGCTGATTACTGCTATTTTGTTGGCAGGGCGTTCTTCAGCCGCATTCGCAGCTGAGATTGGTACCATGACGGTCAATAGCGAAGTCGATGCCTTAGTAACCGGAGGGCTGAGCCCTGTACGTTTTTTGGTAGTGCCACGGGTACTCGCCGGTATTTTAGTAGCACCGATTTTGACGCTGTATGCCGACATTGTCAGCGTTTTTGCTTCTTCACTCACCATGATGGCCTACGGCGTAACGCTCGTCAGTTTTTATGATGGTGTATTGAACACGGTAGACCTAGAGGACATACTGTCTGGTTTAACGAAATCAGTCCTTTTTGGCATCGTGATTGCGGCTGTTGGCTGCATGCGCGGCATGCAAACCGGAACGGGCGCTGCAGCAGTCGGCATTTCAGCTACGCGCGCTGTAGTGAGCAGCATTGTTATGATCGTCCTGGTTGACGGTGTATTTGCTTATATTTCCTATAAGACGGATTTCTGATGGTAGCCATTGACGTACGTAATCTTTCGGTTGGCTATGGGCAAAATGTCCTGCTACAAAACCTCAACTTCTCGGTCAATGCGGGCGAAATCTTTGTCATTTTGGGTGGCTCGGGCTGTGGCAAATCCAGCCTTCTTAAAAATCTATTTGGTCTATATGAGCCACTCGCAGGCAGTGTGCTAATAGAAGGTCAGGACATAACCGATGCCCATGGAGTTGATCGCCAAAAAATCATGACCCATTTTGGGGTGATGTACCAGCAAGGCGCCTTATTTGGTTCCATGAACCTTTTAGAAAACGTGACCCTCTTTATGGAGGAATTCACTACCCTCGAGCGCGAGCAAATGAATTTACTTGCCCGTTGTAAGTTGGATCTGGTTGGGCTATTACCCTATGAGCAATACATGCCTAGTGAAATTAGCGGCGGCATGCAAAAGCGTGCGGCTATTGCAAGAGCGATGGCGCTCGATCCCAAGATTCTGTTTTTGGACGAGCCATCGGCGGGCCTAGATCCGATTACCTCGGCCGACCTCGATCGCACCATATTGGATTTATCACAAAACTTGGGCATCACCTTTGTTATCGTGTCACATGAGCTGGCAAGCATATACTCCATCGCCCACCGGGTCATTATGTTAGACAAGGCCAGCAAGGGCATCATCGCTGAAGGGGATCCAAAGGCATTACGCGACATGAGTGCTGATCCTCGTGTCCATCAATTCTTTAATCGCATTATGAGTAAGGAAGTAATATGAGCAACTCCAATCCGAATTACTTTCGCCTTGGCTTATTTGTATTGGCTGCGATAGGCACACTGATTGCTCTGATTCTGATTTTTGGATCCGGGCAAATCTTTCAGAAAACCTTTGAAGTGGAGACCTATATTAAGCAATCGGTTACGGGTTTAGATAATGGCGCGTCGGTTCGATTCCGGGGGGTCAAAGTAGGGCAGGTGATTTCGGTTGGATTGACTGGAGAGATATACGAAAAAAATGTCCCCTTAGCTCAGCGAAAAGAATACGTGATTGTGCGCATGCTAATTAATGGGGATCCAAAGCAGTTCATTGGCGAGATGAGTAATTTTGTTGCTGCTAATTTGCGCGCCAAGGTCAAGACCATGGGTATTACTGGCGTGAATTACATTGAGCTCGACTTCGAGGGGCGTAATCCTGATCACCCTGATCTAGCGTATAACTGGAAGCCAGAATACCCCGTCATTCCATCGCTGCCTAGTCCTGCGGAAGAAATCTTTTTTGGCTTACAAAAAGTAGTGACTAATTTAAGTGCCTTAAATTTGGCGGAAACTCAGCAAAAATTTGACTCGCTGGTCAGCAATCTGAACACCGTATTAGCGGGAAGCGGTCAAGGCAACCAAGGAATAGCCCAGTCGGTACGCGAGCTCAATACCTTGCTTGCCAGAATAAATGACGTGACAAGCAATGCCGAGCTAGAGCTTCTTACCCAAGAGCTAGTAGCTAGCTCAGTGGTTTTGCGGCAAATGCTCAGTAGCATTCAGGGTGATACCACAACTACCATCGAAAATCTCAAGCAAGCCAGCGAACAACTGAATGATTTAACGCGGATCGCTAGCCGATCACCTGCTTCTTTAATTTGGAGTGAGCCGCCGGCTCGCATTCAACTGCCAGTTAATACTGGTGCGACCGGAGTACAAAAATGAGCCTACTCACCATCAATCGCTTGCATAGCAACCTCTATTTATTGATGAAGCGTATTGTTGTTACCGGCTTGGTTGCGGTGCTTGCGTTTGCCTTATTGGCATGTGCGCCAACACGACCCGCAATCGAGACTGCGAATTGGCTGCTAGCACCAGAGCGCACTGGGCCCCCACGTAAGATGCAATCGCCATTCTGGTTAAAGATGGGCGCATTTTCAGTGGCAACGCCGTTTGATGGTAAGTCTTTGATTTACCGGTTAGGTGAGCAGCGTTACGAGAAGGATTTTTACAATGCCTACATTGCTACGCCGAGCAATATGATTGCGAATGCCAGTCGACAGTGGCTTGACCAATCGGGCATCTTTCGTATTACGGTAGCGCAGGGCACTAGCTTTTTCCCGTTTTATACATTACAGGCAACCGTTGATGAACTGTATGGCGATTACCGCAGCAAGCCAGAAGCGGTTGTTTCCGTGCAATTCTTTTTAACAGTAACCAATCCTAATCTGACCAATCCATTAATCACGGCGAAGCGGTATACGCAGCGAGTGGCACTGGCTAATAACCTGCCACAAACCTTGATATTGGGTCAGCAGCAAGCCCTAGCTGAGATCCTGCAGCAGTTCGAGGCCGATCTATTTGCGGCATCTGCTACTTTACCCAAGCCAATCACGCGTAAATAAAGCGCATCAATAGCCCCAGGAGTGCGATCTGGACTTTTGGGCTACAGTGCTAGATATCAATTGACATTGTATTCAAGGAAGAACCATGGATTTAGGCATTAAGGGTAAAACGGCATTGGTCTTGGCAGCCAGCCGGGGCTTGGGTCAGGCGATGGCAGTGGCGCTCGCGCGCGAGGGAGTTCAGGTTGTCATTACTGGTCGCAACCCCGAGGGCTTGGCACAAACCGTTGCCATGATTGAGGCGACTGGCGGCAAGGCGATGGCCCTCAATTGGGACCTAGCCGATTTGTCGGTGATTGATCAGCACGTTTCTTCAGTAGAAGCTGCTTTTGGGCCAATTGATATTTTGATCAACAACACGGGTGGTCCCGCGCCAACGCCAGCGGCGGGACAAGATCCCCAGGTCTGGGCTAAAGCCTTTAATGACATGGTGCTTTCCTTAATTGCGATTACAGACCGTGTGTTGCCTGCTATGCGTCAGCGTGGTTGGGGACGTATTATCACGAGCACCACATCGGGCGCGATTGCCCCGATTAAGAACTTGGCGATCTCCAATACCTTGCGCGCCTCTTTACTGGCCTGGTCTAAGACCTTGGCTGCAGAAGTTGCGGGCGAGGGCGTTACGGTCAATGTGATTATGCCGGGCCGCGTTGCAACGGATCGCTTACGCCAACTAGATGAGGCACGAGCGAAGCGGGAAAATATTGCATACGATGCCGTGGTTACTGCCAGCATCAAACTGATACCAGCAGGGCGTTATGGCGATCCGAAAGAATATGGCGATACCGCTGCATTCTTAGCGAGTGCTAATGCTTCTTACATTACTGGCTCTGTTATCCGCGTGGATGGCGGACAGATCCAAGGGATTTAGAGTAGTTGTGATTCAGCGAATATTGACGTGGTTTAGACGCGACCTGCAGTCCCCTGAATTACTCTGGCTGGGTATTGCACTTAGCTTATCGGTTGCAGCACTCTCGAGTGTGGGCTTTTTAGCTGACCGCATGCAACGCGCATTTGAATTTGATGCGCGGCAACTGCTGGCATCCGACCTCTTGATTGCTGCCGATCAGCCCATACCGGCACGATTCATACAGGCAGCAAGCGATCGCCAGTTATCGATTGCGCAAACGGTCGTGTTTCCCAGTATGGCTACAGTGGGTGAGCGGGGTAAGTTATCGTCACTCAAGGCGGTCAGTAGCGACTATCCCCTGCGCGGGGAATTGCAAATCAGCCGCAATTCAAGTGATCAGCAGAATGGCAATAAGATCAACAGTAGTAACGGACCTACTGCGGGCAATGCGTGGGTTGACCCCGCCTTGCTCGAAGTATTGCAAGCCAAGATTGGCGATACCGTGGCTTTAGGTCAGGCTCGCTTACGTATTGATGCGGTCTTGCTACGGGAACTCGATCGTGGCGCTGCTTTTATGAACTTTGCCCCGCGGGTGATGATTGCCTTGGATGATTTACCCACGACAGGATTAATCGGCTTTGGCAGTCGCGTGACCTACCGCTTGCTGGTTGCCGGGTCTAATGCAGCCGTCGCAGATTATCAAAATTGGGTTATGAATGCGATTGAGTCCGATCAATTACGTGGCATGCGCATTGAAACCCTAGAGACCGGTCAACCAGTAATGCGTAAGACCCTAGACCGTGCCGAGCGTTTCTTATCCTTAATAGCACTCTTAACGGCCATGGTCTCCGCCGTTGCCATTGCCTTGGCTGCACGTCGTTACGTGGTTCGCCAAGCCAATGTGTGCGCTGTGATGAAGTGCGTGGGCGCTACCCAGGGCATGATTTTGCGTCAGCAATTAAAAACCTTAGCTCTGTTGGGATTAATTGCAGCTGCAGTTGGCATTGCGGTAGGTTGGCTAATTCAGTATGGGTTGATGTGGT
>CAMDKY010000018.1 GCA_945901245.1 Polynucleobacter meluiroseus
CCGCTCACTCTTGTTTCTCCGTAACGTGGGTCACTTGATGACGAACCCCGCCATTATGACTGGCGAAGGCAACGAAATCTACGAAGGCATCTTAGATGCAGTCGTGACTGTGTTGATTGCCTTGCATGACATCAATCGCCCAGCGACTCAGGCTATTGGTAATACACGTAAAGGCTCTGTCTATATTGTGAAGCCAAAAATGCACAGCGCAGAAGAAGTTGCGTTTGCTTGCGAGCTCTTTGGTCAGGTGGAGAGGTTGCTGGGTTTACCAGAAAACACCGTCAAATTAGGCATCATGGATGAAGAGCGCCGGATGAGCGTCAATCTAAAAGCTGCCATTGCTGCAGCTGGTGCTCGCGTTGCTTTTATTAATACCGGATTCTTGGACCGAACTGGCGATGAAATGCATACCGGCATGCATGGCGGCGCCATGGTTCGTAAAGGTAGGATGAAGATTGCCAAATGGTTTGGGGCGTATGAGCGTCGTAATGTGTTGGCTGGCTTGGATTGTGGCCTACGTGGTCGCGCACAAATTGGTAAGGGCATGTGGCCTGCCCCCGATCTCATGAAAGAAATGGTTGAGCAAAAAGCGGTCCATCCTCAAGCTGGAGCCAATACCGCTTGGGTGCCATCCCCTACTGCTGCTACCTTACATGCAATGCACTATCACCAGATCGATGTGGCAAAGATCCAAGAGGATCTCGAGAAACACGATATTGCAGCGGAGTATGAAGCCTTAACCGATGATCTATTAACGGTACCCATTGCGCTTTATCCGGATTGGACGAAAGAGGAGATTCGTGAGTCACTCCACAATAATTGCCAAGGTATTTTGGGTTATGTCGTTCGCTGGATTGATCAAGGTGTTGGTTGCTCTAAGGTACCTGATATTTATAACGTCGGTTTAATGGAAGATCGCGCAACCTTGCGGATTTCGAGTCAGCACATCGCCAACTGGTTATTGCACAAGTACGTCAGCAAAAAAGAAGTAGAGGAATCCTTGCAACGCATGGCTTCGATTGTGGATGGTCAAAATGCCGGCGATCCCTTCTATAAGCCAATGATGCCAAACTATAAAGGGTCATATGCATTCCAAGCCGCAAGTGATCTGATCTTTAAAGGCCTTGAGCAGCCGAACGGCTATACCGAACCCTTGCTGCACGCCTATCGCTTAAAAGTGAAAGAGGATGCCAATAGCTGCGTAGCGTAGTAAGGTCTTTTGGTAAAGCTGGATCCCTTATTGGGCCGTCCAGCCACCATCCATATTCCAAGCGGCACCGCGCACTTCGGATGCAGCATCACCACACAAAAATACAGCAAGGGCAGCCAGTTGCTCGGGCGAGACAAACTCACCCGAAGGTTGCTTCTCCGATACCAGTGCTAATTTAGCAGCATCATTAGAAATCCCTTCCCGCTCAGCGCGTGCATCCACTTGCTTTTGCACTAAAGGCGTTAAGACCCAGCCTGGGCAGATTGCATTGCATGTCACGCCCGTTCTGGCGGTCTCTAGCGCCACCACTTTAGTCAAACCAATAATTCCATGTTTTGCAGCGACGTAAGCTGCTTTTTGCATTGATGCGACCAGGCCATGAACCGATGCAATATTAATGATGCGCCCCCAATTGCGTTGCTTCATGCCGGGCAAGGCAAATCGGGTAGTGTGAAATGCTGAGCTGAGGTTAATGGCAATTACCGCATCCCACCGCTCCTCTGGGAAGTCTTCGACATTGGCAACATGCTGAATGCCGGCATTGTTGACCAAGATATCAATCGCGCCAAAGCGCTTTTCCGTTGCTGCAATCATTGCCTCAATTTCGGCGGGCTTGCTCATATCAGCGCCGTGGTAATCGACCTCAACGACGCAGGCTTTCACGCTGGCGATGGCTACATCTTTCTCTCCAAATCCATTCATCATGATGTTGGCGCCCTGCTTGGCTAAAGCAACGGCCATAGCAAGGCCAATGCCGCTGGTAGATCCGGTGACAAGGGCTGTTTTTCCGCTTAAGGTGTGCATAGCAAAAGTTCCAAATGAATTGAGGTGCTGCCGAATTTAATCAGCGTTGTTCAATTGAAATGATATCTGAATGAATTGACTAAACCGCCAGGCTCAGGTGCCAAAACCCAAAAAGCGACCAATCGAATGCCAAAAGCTACTCGGAATACTAATTAATATCAATGTAAAGGTGACGTAGCGTAAAAACTTACCAATTGCCATGTAAATTAAGCAGGCCTTCCACGGCATCCGTAGCCAACCTGCTAAGGCGCATAGCGGATCTCCAATACCCGGTAACCAAGAAAGCAATAGCATCTTGGGGCCTAGGCTAACGAGCCAGCGCTGCATTCGGCCGCTAGTTGCCCCCTGATACGCTTCAAAGGCATTCCGAGCGCCTAGGCCCAGAAGCCAGTTCACCATGCCACCAATCGTATTACCGACCGTTGCAATCCCGATTGCCGGCCAGAGCATAGTGGGGTTGACGCTGACGTAAGCAAATAGAACCGGTTCAGAGCCCATGGGCAATAAGGTTGCCGAAATTAGGGCGACTAAAAATACCGCAGGCAATCCCACGGCCGGCATCCCAAACCAATCTAAAAACGCAATAAAGTAATGCTCCAATGCGCAGTGCCCTTTAGTAAAAAATCCATTGCAATCGCCCAGCATAAATCCAACATGGATCATGCATCTCTTCAGAATGGCAAACCGAGTCCCTATTTTCCAAGATTTCGGATTTTTGCTTAAACTAGGGGTCTATTGTGCCTTGTACATGCCATGCTTTTTATCCCGAAGGATCTAAATGAATCACCCTATTCCAGCCCCCGATCAATACCAAGATATTCGGGATGCTTTGCGTGACCTCTGCGGCCAATTTGATTCCAGCTATTGGCAAAAAGTGGATCATGCGCGCGGCTACCCTGAGGCATTTGTCGATGCGGTCACCAAAGCAGGATGGCTTGCCGCATTAATTCCAGAAGAATATGGTGGCTCTGGGCTAGGGCTAGCCGAAGCGTCGGTCATCATGGAAGAGATTAACTTTTCTGGCGGTAACTCGGGTGCCTGCCACGGTCAGATGTACAACATGGGTACCTTGCTGCGTCACGGCTCGGATGCCCAAAAGAAACTCTACCTTCCCAAGATTGCCAGCGGCGAACTGCGCCTCCAGAGCATGGCCGTAACCGAACCCACCACTGGAACCGATACCACCAAACTCAAAACGACTGCCGTTAAAAAAGGGGATCGCTACGTCATTAATGGTCAGAAAGTTTGGATCTCGCGCATACAGCACTCTGACTTAATGATCTTGTTGGCTCGCACCACCCCACTCAGTGAAGTGAAGCGCAAATCTGAGGGCATGTCGATTTTTATCGTGAACTTAGCTGATGCGATTGGCAAGGGTATGGAAGTACGCCCGATTGAAAACATGGTGAATCATGAAACCAATGAGGTCTTTTTTGATAATTTGGAAATCCCGGCCGAAAATCTGATTGGCGAGGAAGGCCGTGGTTTTAAATACATCCTCGATGGTTTAAACGCGGAGCGCGTATTGATTGCAGCAGAGTGCATTGGCGATGCCTACTGGTTCATTGATCGTGCGCGGCGTTACGCCAATGAGCGGGTAGTATTTGACCAGCCGATTGGCAAGAACCAAGGGATTCAGTTTCCGATTGCAGACAGCTATATGGAAACCGAAGCGGCCAACTTAATGCGCTTTAAGGCCTGTGATTTGTTCGATCGCCACCAGCCATGTGGTCCAGAATCGAATATGTCAAAATACCTCGCAGCCAAAGCATCTTGGGAAGCAGCCAACGTCTGCTTACAAACCCATGGCGGTTTTGGCTTTGCCTGTGAATACGATGTGGAGCGTAAGTTTCGTGAAACCCGCCTGTATCAAGTGGCTCCGATCTCGACGAACTTAATTTATTCCTATATTGCCGAACACGTACTTGGCCTTCCCCGGTCTTTTTAATATGAGTAGCAAGCATGCCGTACGGCCACTGGATGGCATCACCGTTGTCTCACTAGAACATGCCATTGCCGCCCCTTTTTGTACCCGCCAACTGGCGGACTTGGGCGCACGCGTGATTAAAGTCGAGCGTCCTGGTGCGGGCGATTTTGCTAGGGCCTATGACGAACGCGTTTCTGGTCTGGCCTCGCACTTTGTTTGGGTGAACCGCTCTAAAGAAAGCTTGACGCTGGACTTAAAGCAAGCAGAAGCACTAAGTGCCCTAAAGACCTTGCTTAAAACAGCCGATGTATTAGTGCAAAACTTAGCGCCTGGCGCAGCTGCCCGCATGGGGCTGTCTACAAGGGAACTACACCTTACCAATCCCAAACTAATTGTGTGTGACATTTCTGGCTATGGCAACGATGGACCTTATCGCGATAAGAAGGCTTATGACTTATTGATTCAGAGTGAGGCAGGCTTCTTATCGGTTACAGGTACGCCGGATAATCCCAGCAAAGCGGGTAACTCAATAGCCGATATAGCGGCTGGTATGTATGCCTACAGTAATATCCTGGCAGCCCTACTTCAACGTCAGAAGACGGGGCTTGGCTGCAGCATCGATGTATCGATGCTGGAATCCCTAGGTGAGTGGATGAGTTACCCAATGTACTACGCCTATCAGGATGCCAGCCCACCCCAGCGAAACGGCGCAGCACATGCCACTATTTACCCCTACGGTCCATTTAAAGCAGGTGATGGTGCTACGGTCATGCTGGGCTTGCAGAATGAGCGCGAGTGGCTGGCCTTTTGCGAAATCGTTTTAGATAGTCCAGCATTGGCAAATGATGCTCGTTTTGATAAAAACAGTCAGCGCCATGAAAACCGTGTTGCTTTAGCCGAACTGATTGATACCTGTTTTAGCAAATTGACGTGTGACCAGGTCATCGCCAAGCTCGATCAGGCGCAGATTGCCAATGCCCGCCTAAACGATATGCATGGGGTGTGGAATCACCCGCAATTAGCAGCGCGTGAGCGCTGGGTATCGGTGGCCTCACCAGCAGGTCCAATCCCTGCTTTGTTGCCACCGGGCGCAAATGATCAATTTGATTACCGCATGGATCCCATTCCTGCCGTCGGAGAGCATACCGAAACCATCCTCGCGGAAATTGGTCTAAATGCAGCACAAATTGCTGCAATGAGGAGCAGTAAGGCGATTTAGAGTAAGGGCGAAGTGAGGTGTGCCAGGTTCTCCAGTAAAAGGCGCCAGCGCGGCCGCTTTGCCCATTTTTTGGCGTCCACCATGTCTGCCTTGTGGAGGTAGCTGTGGATCAACTTTTCCAAATGGGCACAAAAAATCGCATCGTACACAATTAAGCTGATTTCAAAATTGAGTCGTAGGCTACGCTGATCAAAATTAACCGATCCAAAGATCGCAATCCGGCGATCGATTAAGAGGCTCTTGGTGTGTAAAAGGCCGCCATGGAATTCAGCGATGTGGATACCTGCTGCTAGCATGTCCGCATAGAAACTACGGCTGCTCCAGGCTACTAAAGTAGAGTCGTTGCGCTTAGGCACAATCAAGGTCACCTTCACACCGCGATGCGAGGCTGCCATGAGGGCCTGTAGTAGCCCATCGTCTGGACCAAAATAAGGGGTGGTAATCACCAACTCCTCACGCGCATCCATGATCGCCGAGAGCAGAACCTGGTACAGAATATCGTCGCGATAAACCGGGCCAGAAGAAAATTCTTGGGCCAAGGTAGTGCCGTCGACCAGTGCAGGAGTGAGGTGATGGCCTTTAAAACTCGAAATGGCCGGATTATCCACGCTCCAATCAAACAAAAAAGTCAGCTCGAATTGTGCTGTAGCCGGGCCTTCAATGCGTACCATCGCATCAACCCACTCCCCGACCCCTGAGTCTTGCTTAAAAGTCCGCGGATCAACTAAATTCATGCTGCCAGTCCACACCACGGAGCCATCAATCACAAAAATCTTTCGGTGCAGGCGCAAATCGGCACGGCGGAACTGAAACCGCCCTAGCTGAATTGGCAAGGCTTCGGTAACTGCAATGCCCGCTTCTTTAAAACGGGCGGGCCAAGCCGATTTAAACCAGGCTTTACTACCCAAAGAATCCAATAAAACACGGCAGGCTACGCCTCGCTTTGCGGCCCGTATCAGTGCTTCGCCAACGGCATCCGCATCACCGCCTAAGGCCCAAATGTAAAACTCCATGTGCAGGCTTACTTTGGCTCGATCGATTTCCGCTACAAAGGTTTGCAAAATACTCAAAGACTCGGTAAATAACTCGATTCGGTTACCGGCAGTAACAGGAGAACCGTTTTGGGATTCTGCTAGTAAGCTGAGCGCATTGGCTTCGCTTGGTAGCAAGGCGCGATCGGCAGCATAGTGGTGGCGCATGGTTTCGCGTAACTTGGCGTGTTCGCGCTCCATTCGTACGATCTTCTTAGTCAGGGTACGACCCACGGGTCGTTCGCCAAATAGGACATACAAAACAATGCCTACGGCAGGTAACATCACCACAACCAAAAACCAGGCAAACGAGACGCTGACAGGTCGCCTGTACCATATCAATCGCAGCGCAAACAGAATGACTAAAACGGCATGTGCTAATGCAAACCAAGGAAAGGATAGATCCGCTTGGCGACCAATAAGGATGTCAATCAAGTTCATAAAAGTTCCAATTCAGCGGCAATACCAAGGTGATCCGATAGCCTAAACCATTCCTCAAGTAAATCGGCAGAATGGATATGTAAGCCGCGGACATAAATACGATCCATCGGCAACATCGGTCTAATACTGGGAAAGGTTTTAGCAGGAGAGCCCGTCAAGACCTCAAAAACCTCTGCAAACCCGGCATCCAACATTGGGGCGCTAACGCGATTGCGCCAATCATTAAAGTCTCCCGCCACAATACTAGGGCCGCCCTGCGTTAAGTTATTGATGTAAGAAATAATCTCCCTTAACTGGCGCTCCCGACCGCGCTCAAATAAAGCCAAATGAACGCAAAAGCAATGAATCGGAACTGTACCACCAGGTAACTGAATGGAGCTATGCAATAAACCGCGGCGCTCAAATCGGTATGCTGAAATATCGTAATTAGAGCCCTTGTGTAAAGGGTGCTGAGAAAAAATAGCGTTGCCATGATGGCCTTGGCGATACTCTACGTTTTTGCCGTAGTGCCAGTCATGCCAAAAACCCTCCGCTAAAAAATGGCTGAGCTCATTATCGGGCCATTGCCCAAAGCGCTTAACCCGGCCGCGATGCTCTTGTTGAAATTCTTGGATGAAAATAAGGTCTGGGTTTTGCGAGCGCATCTGCTGTTTTAAACGGTACACCGTCGAATGGGTATGCATGGCTGAAACGCCTTTATGCATATTGAGGGTGACAACACGCACCCTATTTTTTTTCTGGGTGGGACTAATTGGCTGCACTTTGACGGCGCACTTTGGCGTAATAAATCTCTAACTCCACTGATTCTTGGCATTGCATGCATTTATTACAGATCGACGCCTGCTCTCGCAAGTCCTCGATTGAATTGATGGGGTGCGTATCCAGATACTCCCGCAAATCCAAGTCCACTATGCCATTGCAAACGCAAACTACCTCTGCCATCGCCTTCCCTAACCTTACTCTTAATCGCTACCAGCCTAATCTGTCCATTGTGCCACTGCCACTAGCCCGTCTTGCTAGAATTAGGTATGCTGATTGCCTTTCAAGATGCCCTGACCTTAGTGTCCCAGCTGGACCGAGCCGTGATTGGCATTGTGATGGTGTCGCTGCAAGTCAGCTTTACAGCACTTATATTGGGAACCTTGGTTGGCCTACCTTTGGGTGCCTGGCTTGCCACCGAGCAATTTCGGGGGAAACGAGCCTTAATTATTATCCTCAATACCTTAATGGGCGTACCCACCGTGATTATTGGCGTGCTGGTGTATTTGATGCTATCGCGCAGCGGGCCATTGGGCGATTTGGGTTGGCTATTTACTGTTAAAGGCATGGTGGTAGCGCAGTTTTTACTCACCACACCACTGGTCGCAGCACTTAGCCGGCAGGTCTTAGAGGATGCCTGGCTGATTCACCGAGAAACTTTCTTATCGCTGCGCTTTAGCCGCTTGCGTTACATCAAGTGGTTGATGTGGGATTGCCGTTTCTCGCTTACGATTGCCGTATTAGCCGGTTTGGCTCGAGCCATTTCTGAGGTGGGCGCCGTCATGATTGTTGGCGGTAATATCGATAATGCGACTCGCACCATGACAACCGCGATTGCGCTAGAGACCAGCAAAGGCGACTTACCGCTAGCGCTAGCATTGGGTATCGTGCTGCTAGCCATTGTCTTGATAGCCAATTTACTCACCTTTGCCGTGCGCTCGATTGCGGAGCGACGTTATGGTTAATTCAATGACAACCGAGGCAAGACGGATTGAGTTACGGGGCATTCAAATCGTGCGTGATGGGCGCACGATTTTAGATATACCAAATACCGACATTCAGTTTGGCGGAATCACCGCGTGCATCGGCCCGAACGGCGCTGGTAAGACAACCTTTTTAAAGTTATTACATGGACTGATTTCGCCTAATGCAGGTGGTAAAGTTGACTACCCGGCTGGCATGCGTAGCGCTTTGGTGCTGCACCATACGCCCATGATCAAGGCCAGTGTCCGTATCAATATTGGTCTAAGCGGCATTCATAAACCAAATGATAAAGAGATTGATCTAGCTTTAGAGGAAGCAGGATTAAGCCACTTACAGCATCAACCCGCCTACCAACTGTCTGCTGGAGAGCGGCAAAAACTGTGCCTCGGTAGAGCTCGCCTGCAGAATCCTAATCTACTGCTACTAGATGAGCCGACGGCCAATCTAGATCCCGCCACAACAGAGCAAGTTGAAACCATGATTCGGGGTTTTGCAGCATCGGGCTGCGATGTGCTGATTAGCTCACACCAGCTCGCCCAAGTGAGGCGATTGGCTGACTCCATTCTGTTTATTGATGGCGGCCAAATAAAAGAGAAAGGGGCTTGCGCCCCCTTCTTTACGCAACCTCAGACTGAGGCTGCGCTTCTTTATCTGCAGCGCGAACGCACTGCGGATTAATTACTTCTTTGCTGCCGCGGCGGGAGCAGCAGCAGGAGTTGCTGCTGGAGCAGCGGCTTGCACTGTTGGCGCAACAAAAGGTGGTGGCTGAACACAGGCCGCTGGTGCTGGTGTTCCGGCTTTCTTATAACGATTGGCAATGGCGTTTTCAGACTGACACAATTGATAAGCGCTAATTTGCCCTGCATAAGCTGTTTTCGCTTTTGCTAAGTCGGCTGCGGCGGCCTGTTCTGGGGTCGGTGCAGGTAACTTTGCAAATACTCCAGTTGCAGTTAAAGCGCAAGCGAGAAGTGCGATGGTCTTTTTCATAGCCAATTCCTTATTTAACTTTGTGATACCAAGCTTCATGGTGTTCTTTTGCCCAGGTCTCATCGACATAGCCGGTTTTCATGCCGTCGATTGAACCTTGCATTCCAATACTGCCGATATACATGTGACCAAAAGCCATGGCGGTGATGAGCAGTGCACCTACGGTATGAATAATGTGCGATATCTGCATCGTGCCGCGCCAGTACTCCAGGCCAGGTACTGGAACAATCATGTCTAAAACCCAACCGGAAGCCGAAACCAACCCGCCGAGAACGACCATGCCAAACCAAAACCAGAACTTTTCACCCGGATTGAAATAGTTGGCTGGCACATGCTTACCGCCAAACATACCCCCAAATGTTTTGATCCACTCCCAGTCACCTTTTTCAGGCATATTGCGTTTTGCAAATTGAATAAAAAACGCAATCAAACTGATCGTGAACAGAGGGCCAACAAAGTTATGGATATTTTTGCTGACGAGCAACAAGATACTAAAGGCGCTTGCACCTAATAGATCGATCGCAAAGTACTTGCCGTACAGAATCAATAGGCCGGTAATCGCCAGCGCAATAAAGCTAAATGCCATCGTCCAGTGATTTACGCGCTCAAGTGTTGTGAAGCGCTTAATTTTTTTGCCCGTCATTGGCTCATGCAGCTTGATTTTTCCTTTGAGCACAAAGACCGCCAAAATGCCGCCGGAGGCGAGCGCAAGCAACCAAGCTCCATACACCGTGATCACGCCGTTACGAATCAAGCGCCACTGCTGACCTGATTTTTGAATCAGAACGCCAGCCTGTTTATCAGGGATGCTGACGAAGTTAACATCATCGCTGTTGACAGTACGCCAAATCGGCGCGCTATTTCCAGGTTGGTTTTGCGCCGCTCTGCGTTGTGCCTCAATAGTGGCATCGGGAGCGCGGCCCACATCCATGATGTTGGCTGATTGGACCTGTGGCAAGGTAGCGGGCTGACCGGCTGCTGGCGCTTGCTGAGCTAAGCTTGTACCTGCAAAAACCGAGCAAAACAGTCCCGTGGCTAAAGCCCAAGGACGGAGTGTTGCGCAAATAGATTGATTCATGCGATTTCCTCAACAGCAATTCTGTTATTTAGAGTTCCGAATAAGGGTACCAAAGTCCATTACTTGATTTTGATGTACTCAGATTGTTGTTGATTGCGCTTATTAATTTCCTCTTGCCAGCTTTTAGCATCACCTGGTTTCCAGCCTTTGACCATAAAGCCATTATCAGCACCCATAAAAGGGGCAATGTCTGGACGTTTGGAATTCAAAGCCAATGATCCAGGCTCGCTATTGCAGGCACTTAAAAAACCAAGAGCCAATACAGCGGCAGTTACGGTCCGTAATTTCATATCTTGCCTCCGGTTGGAGCCGCTTTTGCGCCGGCTTTATCAGGCTGACCGTATGCAGTAGTCCAGCCAAACACATCAGCGCCCGCATTTTTACCTGCGGTTTGACGCTTCACTACCCGAGTACGGAAGATGTCGGCAATCACATCACCGTCACCACCAATCAAGGCCTTGGTAGAACACATCTCAGCGCATAAAGGCAACTTACCCTCAGCTAAGCGGTTACGTCCATATTTTTCAAATTCAGCAACGCTACCATTGGCTTCTGGGCCACCAGCACAGAATGTGCATTTGTCCATCTTGCCGCGCAAACCAAAAGTGCCCGAGCTAGGGAACTGTGGGGCACCAAATGGGCAAGCGTAGGAGCAGTATGCGCAACCGATGCAAGTGTCTTTGTCGTGCAACACAACACCCTCGTCGGTACGGTAAAAGCAATCTACCGGGCAAACAGCCATGCAAGGCGCATCCGCGCAGTGCATACAGGCAACCGAGATGGATTTCTCCGCCCCAACTACGCCGTCATTAATAGTGACAACCCGGCGGCGATTAACGCCCCAAGGTACTTCGTTGTCGTTTTTACAAGCAGTAACGCAGCCGTTGCATTCAATACACCGTTCCGCGTCGCAGATAAATTTCATTCGTGCCATTGTGATCTCCTGACTTTAGCGGTTGGGCTTATGCAAACTTTTCGATCTGGCAGATCGTTGTTTTGGTTTCTTGCATCATCGTTACGTTGTCGTAACCGTAGGTAGTCGCTGTATTCACAGACTCCCCACGCACGACTGGATGTGCACCTTTTGGATAGTACTCAAGCATATCTTTGCCATCAATCCAGCCCGAGAAATGGAACGGAACGAATGCGGTATCCGCTGCAACGCGCTCGGTTACCATTGCACGCACCTTGATCTTGGCGCCGGTAGGCGACTTGACCCAGACGTAGTCCCAGTTCTTAATGCCACGCTTGGCTGCTGCTGTTGGATTAATTTCAACAAAGTTTTCTTGTTGCAATTCAGCCAACCATGGATTGGAACGGGTCTCTTCACCACCACCCTCGTATTCCACCAAACGACCGGAAGTTAAGATGATTGGGAACTTCTCAGCCAACTTGTCTTCGATGTTCTTATCTTGAACTGTCTTGTACAAGGTTGGCAAGCGCCAGAATGTTTTGCGATCAGCTGAGGCAGGGTACTTCGCCACTAAATCTGGGCGGGTACTGTACAGCGCTTCGCGGTGCTGTGGAATTGGATCTGGGAAATTCCATACCACTGCCCGCGCCTTCGCATTACCAAAGGGATGGCAGCCATGGTTTTTCATGGCAACACGAATGATGCCGCCGGACAAGTCCGTCTTCCAGTTTTTACCTTCGGCTGCTTTTTGCTCAGCCTCAGTCAGCTCGCTCCACCAGCCTAGTTTTTTCATCAGCACATGATCAAACTCGGGGTAGCCGGTTTTAATATCAGCACCCTTCGAGAACGAACCATCCGCTGCCAAAAGGCTCTTACCGTCTTTTTCCACACCAAAGTTGGCACGGAAGTTACCACCGCCATCCATGACGTGCTTACTGGTGTCATATAGATTGGGTGAGCCAGGATGCTTAAGGGCTGCATTGCCGTAACAAGGCCATGGCAATCCAAAATAGTCGCCAGTGGTGTCGTAACCCGTAACCGGATCTTTACCGCCACGTGACTTCAAGGTCTTCGGATCAAATACACTCATCATCCGCATGTGGGCTTTGAGACGCTCAGGCGTTTGGCCTGTGTAACCAATCGTCCAAACGCCGCGGTTGATCTCGCGCAAGATGGATTCAATTTCAGGCTCTTGCCACGTTTTTCCTGCGTACTTGGCCTCGTTCATCTTGAAATTAACCGACAGCTCTTTACCAAAGCCGAGGCGGTTTGCAAACTCCTGCATGATGACGTGGTCAGGCACCGATTCAAACAGGGGGTCTATGACTTTCTCACGCCACTGAATCGAACGATTCGATGCAGTTACCGAACCGTTTGTCTCAAATTGAGTACATGCTGGCAATAAATACACCGCACGGTTTTTATTGACTTCGTCACCCTTCGCTGCAGGCATTGCAGCCATCACCGAGGTTGCACTTGGATAAGGGTCAATCACCACCAGAAGATCGAGCTTATTCATCGCGCGCTTCATATCAACGCCGCGTGTTTGCGAATTCGGTGCATGACCCCAGAAGAAAACGCCCTTGACGTTGGTTTCTTGATCAATCATGTCTGAATTTTCAAGCACTGCATCAATCCAACGCGAAACCGTTGTCCCCGATTTCTCCATCATATTAGGTGCGTAGCGACCTTTAATCCAGTCGTAATCCACGCCCCAAACGGTGGCGTAATGCTTCCAGGATCCGGCGGCAAGGCCATAGTAGCCAGGCAAGGAATCTGGGTTAGGACCTACGTCCGTTGCGCCCTGTACGTTGCAGTGGCCGCGGAAAATGTTAGCACCGCCGCCCGACTTACCAATATTACCCAAGGCCAACTGCAGAATGCAGGAAGCGCGCACCATGGCATTGCCAATGGTGTGCTGGGTTTGGCCCATACACCAAACAATAGTGCTGGGGCGATTCATCGCCATGGTTTGCGCTACTTTGAATACTTGTGCTTCTGGAACGCCGCATGCCTCTTCGACCGCTGCAGGCGTCCACTTTTCCATCACTTCTTTGCGTATGTCTTCCATACCCACGACGCGGTCGCTCACGTATTTTTTATCTTCCCAATTGTTGGCGAAGACGTGATACAGAACACCGAACAGGAATGGAATATCCGAACCCGAACGAATGCGAACAAACTGATCAGACTTGGCAGCAGTACGCGTATAACGCGGATCAACCACAATTAATTTGCAGCCATTTTCTTTGGCATGCAACATGTGAACCATAGAGACAGGGTGCGCTTCAGCGGCGTTGGAGCCGATATACAAAGCCGCCTTGGAGTTCATCATGTCGTTGTAGCTATTGGTCATCGCGCCATAACCCCAGGTGTTAGCTACGCCAGCAACGGTAGTTGAGTGGCAAATCCGGGCCTGGTGGTCGGTATTGTTCGTACCAAAGAAGGAAACCCACTTGCGCATTAAATACGCTTGCTCGTTATTCCACTTTGACGATCCAATGAAATATAAAGAATCTGGGGTGTGCTTGGCACGCAGATCCTTCATCTTGGCGGTAATTTCATCGAGGGCTTGATCCCAGGTAATGCGCTGATATTTGCCATCCACCAGTTTCATGGGATAGCGCAGACGATAGTCACCGAAGCCATGCTCACGCAGCGATGCGCCCTTGGCACATTGGCCGCCCATGTTGATGGGTGAATCAAATACTGGGTCTTGGCGTACCCAAACACCATCCTCTACCGTTGCATCGCTGGCACAACCCACGGAACAGTGCGTACACACGGTTCGTTTAATTTCGATCTTGCCTTTACCGTCGATCATGGCTTTGCTTGGATCGGCAGCCGTTGCTTTTTGCACTAAATTTAATTGGCTAACCGCAATACCAGCACCAACGCCAATTCCGGAGCGCTTGAGGAAGGTACGACGATCCATGGTTGGAACCGCCGCCTTGAGGCCGCGTGACAAACTGCCAATTAAGTTGGACACCGGTACCGAGCGGGTCGTTGTGCTTGCTTGGTTTTTACGAATCAGACTCATCTGATGCTCCTAAGGGTTTTATTATTTTAGGTAAAGGTTGTTGCGTATTTAAATTAAGGTTGTTTCGTAATACTTACGTACATGTTCAGTTAACTGATAGCCGTCTTTCTTCTCGCCAACATTACTACCAACTTGTTGGACTATTGCTTGGCCCATTGGCGTTTGCGACACCACGGCAACGGCACCAACCGTTGCTCCAGCACTAATAAAAAACTTTCTGCGGGAGGCAGTAGTCTCTGTCGTATTAAGGGGCTTTGTTTTTGTGCTCATGTGAACTCCAATGGGTGGACGTATTAATGAAACTTTTTTTATCTTTTTTCAGTGTAGTACTTTTGTAATTTTTTTGTACTCCACCAACAGAAAAACAGCCTAGGATATACCCTGATAGTGATTTAAATAAGGCTCACATCATGTCAAACGCTTGACCCTCAATTGCCAGAAATTCACGGGTGAGCGCTGCTACTGGGCGGTATAAATGCAATTCGGGATTGGCTTCTATTGCGTCGCACAAATCGTCGTACCACGGCCGAATGTGGTCATTAAAAAATACCCTTTGATTAGTAAGGTTAGAAATTTCAACATCATCACCGGCAATTAAGTAGCGCATCACTTCAAAAAGGGCGGATACATGATCTTCGGTTTCCGTCACGTCATCTGACGATTCCAAACCAAACTGGGCAAGGGCTCGCCTCACCTCAACCAATGGCCGTTCATGCAGATGACCGGCTAAATAAAATGAGCTATTCAAATAAACATTTGGCCTGCCAACGCCCATAAATTCTGCGGCATATTCTGATTGCCACTCACTAGCCTGGCTATCCCTTGCGGCAGAAATTAAATTAAGCCATACGCCCAGCAATGGAGGTACCTCGTTTAAGGATTTTTCTTGGGGCGCCGATGCTGTAATCATGTCCAAAAATGCCTGCTCCGGAGCCTTAATGTAAAACGCAGCTAAGAGGCCGTATAAATCCGACCTGGCCAAGTCTTCAGCTAGGCCAATATTGCCAAGCTCCGCTTGAGATTGCTCTGCTCCACCCGGGTTTATTGAATCGCTCATAGTTCTTTCTTCATCATATCCACTACTCGGCAATCACTGCACATCTTGAGCCGATCTAAGGAGTCGCCAGAAAACGCATCGTGCAAGGCCAATTTGCCGACCATTAGTTCTACCAGTTTGAGGGTACCAAAGGCTTTGCCACAGCTGATGCAATGGAAGGGCTTGGTCTCATTTAGTAGTACTTTCTCTTTGCGCTGCTCAACCGTTGTAATTCGGGGCATTAAGGTAATAGCCGTTTCGGGGCACGTTTGCACGCATAAGCCACACTGCACGCACTGCTTCTCAATAAAGGAGAGTTGCGGCGCATCCGGATTATCTAAGATAGCTCCTTCTGGGCAAGCGCCAACACACGACATGCACAAGGTACACGTAGACGTATTGACCTGAATGGCACCAAGCAAAGATGTGCTGGGCAAGGCCTTTCCTTCAGCAGGCAATGGCACTGCTGCTTGCTTTTGAAAATGCTCTAGCGTTGCCTCGAGGGTCTCGCGTTTTTGATTGGAAAAAGCAAACACCGCCGGCTTACCCATTGACTTCAGGGCGCCGCGCTGCCGCAAGCGGCCCATCGCGCTGGACACCAGAGATAAATCATCTTTGCTTTCCATCGCAATCAACTGCACCCGCGCATCCGGAAATTGATAGGCTGCGATCATGGCATTGGCTAAGTTAGCCTGCTCTTCTAAGGCAGCGCGATAAGCCGGATCTTCATCGCTACTGAGCAGCAACACGACCTCACCAAATCCATACGCCAAGGAGCCCAGCCAGAGATCAAGTCCCGTCGATGCAATGTGCTCAATACCCATTGGAACAACAAAAGCAGGTAATCCCTCAACCCGTTTTGGATTTAGGTGGGCTGCGCGTCCAAGGCGATCCAAGACCTCGGCGCCAGCCTCAAGGCTATGCAATAAGAGTGTTGGTGCCAGCTGGGGTGATTTGGATTTACTGTTTGCATCACTGTATGCCGTGATCAGGGCTTTTAATTGCTTGCCTTGATGCGATACGCTGGGGTAGTTATAGCGCATAGCGCCCGACGGGCAAACCGTGGAACAGGCACCGCAGCCCATGCATAAATTGGGGTTAACCTGAACCTGACCTTGACCATTTTTGAACAACGATTCGATCGCGCCGGTAGAACAAACATCAATACATGCGCTGCAACCCACTTTGCCATTACGACCATGCGCGCAAATTTTCTCGTTGTAGGCAAAGTATTTTGGCTTCTCAAATTCACCGACCATGGTAATGAGCTGACTGGCAACCACGGATTGTGCGAAGGGATCTGCACCAGGGGTAAAGTAGCCTTGCGGTGTTTGACTCATACGCATCTGCGCATCGGGGCGTAAATCCAAAACGAGATCAGACTCTGCGCTTCGATTGACCTCGGCCCGATCAAAATTAATCGCGCCAATACCCGCACACGCAGTGATACAAGCGCGATGCGATTTGCATCGATCCAGATCAATCTGAAACGCATCGTCAATCGCATTTTCTGGGCAGGCGGTAACGCAAGCGCCACACCGAGTACACATCTCGGGATCAATTGGGTTTTTTAATTCCCAATCGACCGTGAAATTACCAAGGTAGCCATCGAGTTTAGTTACTTGCCCGCTGTAAATCGGATAGTCGCGGGTAATCGGTAGCGCGCCCGGCTCCGTGCAGAGAACCGACACGTTTAATTGCGTATGCAATTTTTCAGCCCACAGCAAGGCTTGTTTACCAGGCCCAATAATGATCAAACGACCTTGGCTTTGATAGTCCACTACCGGAACCGGATCGGCTTCTGGCACCTCCGCGAGCGCTAATAATGCAGCGATCTTAGGGGTGGATTTTTCAGCCTCTTGCGTCCAGCCGGCAAGCTCTCGAATATTGACAAAGCGCAGGGGTGCGACTAAAGGCTTTTCGGATTGCGCTGCTAGCTCTGAAAACAAGCCACGCTCCTGCGTGCAAGCTACTAAGATTGGATCAGATCCATCGAGTGCCTTTAAGAATGAGCCCACCTCTTGGCGACACAGGGATGTGTGCAAAGGCACGCCCAAGGCTTTCGCGTCTAATGGCATGGTGCGATTGCAATCGCAAATGAGCTTTTGGGTCATTATTTTATTTTCTGTTCAGGCACTATTTTTAGGGATGCTACTTCAAGGTCTGGGTTGGGAACGTCAACTTCGGCCTCGTCTTGCGGCATTGTGACATCTCCTGCAGAGGCATCGGCGATTTGAGCGGGTTCGGGCTCTGCCGCTGCAGTTGGCTCTGGCTCAAGGGCTTTTTCCTCTTTCGACTCCGCGAGAACCTTCCCCCCTGGCCCATCTTCAAACGATCTAAATAGTCCCAGGGTTTCGGACTGCACCATGCGTTTGAGCATCTCCATCGGAATCGGGTCGGGAATGGAGTAGTCATCAATGTAAATATCCAACCGATCCATGATATTGAAATGGGGATCGGAGAATAACTTTTTCATTGCGGCTTGCTGTACAGCTGGATCGACATTGGGTTTCATGAAGGCTGAAAAATCAGGCGCAAAGCGGTCGATCGATTCAGCATCTTCGAGGGTGGGCGGTAGAGTTTCTTCCTCTGCTGGAGTGGATGCACTCTCGCTGGTCTTTTTATCTTGCGGGACAGAACTTGGCGTTGTCTTGGGCTTTAACTCCGGCGTGGAGCCATCGAGCCCTTCGGACTCTAGACCTGCTTTGCGGCGTGACCAGCGATTGAGAAAACCGTCTGCCATTATTCGTCTGCGGTGCGCTGAGCACCCTTAAAAGAGGCTGGCCGCTGGCGCTTTTTAGGCTCAGGCCGGTAGTGCGCCTCAACGTACTCATGTAGCCATTGCCAATGGGTTTTATCCAGCACCACGGTGTCGACTGACTCACCACCATCGATAAGCCGCGCTGCTTCGTTGTAACTCAAACAAATCCGGTGCGGTATTGCTAAATTAACCTCGTCACCACACTCTGCCACCGAGCTAGGCTCTAAAAAACGGTGAAAGTCCTCTTCCAAACGCCACATCACAAACCAGCAGGGCTCCGCTGCTGTAGCATTTAAAAAGTATCCTTCAGCCTCATCGGGGAAAAGGTCTAACTCAAAACCCCGAAACAGCCAGGTCTCCCCCTCGGCGTCTCGCTCAACAAAAGAACCAAGTGGATTGGGTGTCGTAATCGCTACACCACTCTCCTCAAATTGACCTAAATCAGCAAACACCTCTACCGGCGTCCACCGATGGGTAATCCACGGATTGTCAATTGCCTGCTTTCGCATCACCACAGCAAAACGCATGGTCTTGACTTAGCCTTTAAATGAGAAATTAAAATGGATTTGCATTTAGCGGGTCAACACTTATGTATTTTGAACTACGATGTTCGGAAACTTGCTACTCATGTCTTTGCTGAGATTGGCAACCCGAATCGCCACTTGACGGGCAATGTTTTTATACACTGCGCTAATGGCGCCGTCAGGGTCAGCAATCACCGTCGGCCTACCTGAGTCAGCCTGCTCACGAATCGATAAGTTCAAGGGCAATGAGCCCAAGAAATCGACGCTATAGTCCTTGCACATTTTCTGACCACCGCCCTCACCAAAGACATGCTCTTCATGGCCACAGCTCGGGCAAATGTAGGTTGACATGTTTTCAATGATGCCAATGATGGGTACGCCGACTTTTTCAAACATCTTTAAGCCTTTGCGCGCATCAAGCAAAGCAATGTCTTGCGGCGTTGTCACAATCACTGCACCGGTGACCGGAACTTTTTGCGACAAGGTCAACTGAATGTCTCCAGTGCCTGGTGGCATGTCCACAATGAGGTAGTCCAGGTCACGCCAACGCGTTTGCTTGAGCAATTGCTCCAGGGCTGATGTCACCATTGGTCCGCGCCACACCATCGGATTATCGGCATCGATTAAGAAGCCGATGGAGCTGGCTTGTAAGCCATGGCCTTCCATCGGTTCGATGGTGTTTTCTTGCAAGGATTCGGGTCTACCGGTAATGCCGAGCATCATCGGCTGACTGGGGCCATAAATATCGGCATCCAAAATGCCAACCTCAGCACCTTCTGCTGCCAATGCGAGGGCAAGGTTCACTGCTGTAGTAGATTTACCAACACCGCCCTTACCGCTTGCTACGGCAATAATGTTTTTTACATTCGGCATTAACTTCACGCCACGCTGAACCGCGTGCGCCACGATGCTACTGGTGACATTGACGCTGACGTTCTTAACATCGGGCAGTTTTCGAATAGCATTGACGACCAAGGTTCGGATTAGGTCAATTTGACTTTTTGCTGGGTAGCCCAAGACCACATCGAGCGATACAGCACCATCATCCACCTTGAGGTTTTTGACTACTTTTGCAGTCATAAGGTCAATTTGGGTATTTGGATCTAAAACGGTTTTTAATGTCTGCTGAACAGACTCCATACTGACTGCCAATGTCATCTCCCTTACTTTTCTTATTTACGATACTTTTAACATTGTATTGAGCCATGAGAATACAAGGTAACACCCCATTCAAATGGCTATGGGCGAACTTTAGCGTGATTTTTGGGTAGAAATACCCGCATAAGCACATAAATCGGGTGTTTAGCCTTTCAGCCCTCAACTGTTCAAGGCTGAGTTCAATAAGCCCTTATTGCAATATGGTCAGCCACTCCGCCTAGGAAGTGGCAACCGGAAAGCCTGCATCCCCGATGATGGCGATGAGGCTATCTCGGTCCAGCTTGGATTCGATCTCCAGCTTTTGAATAATCAAGTCTGCCTGTACCGTAGCTGTAGCATCCTGCAATTGAAGGGCCCGTGTAATTGCCTTGGTGCAACCGCCACACGTCATCCCAGACACAAATAAGGTATGCATTCGATTTCCCTTCGCTTTTTTGATCTTGCAGTAGATTATCCCCTCTATGAGTACAAACCCGAAAGACACCTCCGGCTTTATTTCAATTGATATTGAGGGTATGACCTGTGCCTCCTGCGTTGGCCGGGTTGAAAAGGCCTTAGCTAAATTACCGAACGTCGAGGCCGCAAGCGTTAATCTCGCAACGGAACAGGCGCGTATCCGCCTAAAAGAGGTAACACCCGAAGTCAGCCAACAAATAATCGATGCGATTCAAAAGTCGGGCTATGGTGCAAAACAAAGTGCTCCACCCGGTCAAGCAAAATCACCGCACGTTCATTCGTTTTGGTCTTCCGATGGTTTGGGGATGGTCTTGCTCAGCCTCGCCTTAACCGCACCCCTGGCTTTGCCAATGCTGCTCATGCCATTCGGAATTCACTGGATGCCAAGTGGCTTATGGCAATTATTACTAGCCACCCCAGTGCAATTTGTTCTGGGTTGGCGCTTTTACACCTCCGGATATAAAGCGCTCATATCGGGTGCCGGCAATATGGATTTACTGGTCGCGCTCGGAACAAGCGCAGCGTATGGACTTAGCGTGTATCAGCTGTTTTTTGGAGATCCCCATGCCTTGTATTTTGAGGGGGCAGCAGTGATCATCAGCATGGTCTTGCTTGGCAAGTGGCTCGAGGCGCGTGCAAAAAAACAAGCTGGCGAGGCCATTCGTGCACTTCACGAATTGTGGCCACACCACGCGCGAGTTTTAAAAACAACCGATGACACCGCGCTCAGCAATGAAGCAGGCGAGCTGCATCATTACACCGAACTACCCCTTGATCAGGTGTTGCCAAATGATTTAGTCATGGTCTTGCCGGGTGAGCGCATACCAGCGGATGGCCTTGTTGCGCTCGGCAGTAGCCATGTGGATGAATCCTTACTCACCGGTGAGAGCCAATCCATTAAAAAGGAAATAGGCGATGGCGTGATCGGTGGATCGCTCAACGGTGAAGGTCTTTTGGTAATCAAAGTCAGAGCCATCAGCACCGAAAGTACCCTAGCCAAAATCATTGAGTTGGTGGAGACTGCTCAAACGCAAAAGGCACCGATTCAGCGTATGGTGGATCGCATTAGTGCAATTTTTGTCCCCACAGTATTGGCTATCGCCATCGCCACTGGCTTGATTACGGCTTACCTCCTGGGTGATATGAGTGAGGCCATTTTGCGAGCAGTTTCCGTGATGGTTATTGCGTGCCCCTGTGCTTTGGGCTTAGCTACCCCGGCAGCAATCATGGCCGGTACAGGCGTTGCAGCGCGTGCTGGCATTCTCATCAAAGATCCGCAGGTATTAGAGCTGGCTCATCGCATTCAATTGGTTGCTTTTGATAAGACCGGCACCCTTACCGAAGGTAAGCCCACCCTAATCTCAGTTGACACGAGTCCAGGGTTTACTCGGGAGACGGTTCTTGCTTTAGCGGCTGGACTGCAAATAGCCAGCGAACACCCCCTTGCCAAGGCAGTACTCGAAGATGCCAAGGCACGCGGCGTATCACCTACTGCGTGCGCCGAAATGAAAGCCATCCCCGGAGTGGGTATTGAAGGCAGGCCACTGACTGGAGATTGGCAAGGGCAATTGCTGCGACTACAGAGTCTGGCCTCCCTTGACTCCCACCCCCAATACCTTGAACTTAGTACCAAAGTGTCGCCCCTATTTTTGGCGGGTTACAGCGTATCCATATTAACGGCAGTAAGCCAAAGCAACCAGCCATCACAATTTCTTGCTACCCTCGCCTTTGGGGATGCCCTTAAAAATCAGGCAAGTACTGCAGTAGAGCAATTGCATGCGATGGGCATTCAGACGGTCATGCTATCGGGCGACAATCGTGCGGCTGCTAACCAGGTGGGAGAGCGCATCGGCATTGATACGGTCTATGCCCAAGTACTTCCAGCAGATAAAGCAAACTGGATTGAACGCTTCAAGCGCAATTCCAAGGGCGAGCGGCAATGGGTTGCGATGGTCGGCGACGGCATCAATGACGCCCCAGCGCTAGTCATGGCTGATGTGGGTATGGCCATGGCAACCGGCACTGATGTCGCCATGCAAGCGGCTAGCATCACATTAATGCATGGCAATCCGACCTTAGTGGCGGCGGCAATTGATGTGTCCAAACGAACTTGGACCAAAATACGTCAAAATTTATTTTGGGCCTTCATCTTTAATGTGATTGGTATTCCATTGGCAGCACTGGGTTACTTGTCGCCCGCGATTGCTGGCAGTGCAATGGCCTTATCAAGCCTGTTTGTCTTGGGCAATGCCTTGTTGCTCCGGTTGTGGAGACCTAAATAACTTACTGCTTTTTCTTGAGTGCTTTGCGCACCAACTCAATATCGCCATACAGCGCCTTGACCTGCGATTTGGTGTTGTCCGTATCGGTCAGTAGTGCAACCCCGATCACATCGCCAGGCTCTTCACCAAAAGCAGCGCGGTAATCCGCACTAAGGTCACGTGCGTGCTTGCGCCACTCTCCAGTGTGTTGCCAGCCGGAATCAACTGCAATCATTTTGACGCGACTCGTAAACGTGTTATCCACCACGCTGTCTAAAGGACTTTTACCCGACCAGATGTACATGAGCGTGGCATAGGGCATCTCGCGGCCGCTGAGTATGCTAGCCATTTCAAAGGTGAGCTTTTCTTTAAGTGGGAGCTTGGCTTTATTGCCATCAAAGGCAACCAATATACGCAGGGGTGCGTCGTCTGTGTAGCGAATGGCGTTATCTGCCTTGGGAATGCTCCCCACTGCTTTCCATTCCCACTCCAGCCACAGATCGCTGGCAGGCTGGGGGCGCAACTTCACTGCTAAACCCGAAGCCGATCGCTTGGCATTGGCACTCAGCACAGTCTTGCCTTGGTAGTTTTCTAAACGATATGCCGTGTTCTTTTTGTGGGGTGCTAGGCGATAAAAGCTCCAGCCGTCTGGAATGGTGGATTGCGCTGCCTGCTGTGAAAACTTAGGTATCTGCTCTTGGGTTGTTATTTCGGTACTGGGTTGTTCGGCTGGCTTATTTTCCTGATCAACAAAACTGGCGCAGGATGATAAGGTCAGCAAAATCATCGCCAACAAAATAAGCAGGTATGTATTTTTTAAGCGCAATCCATGCATTCTTCAGGTCATTTAGCTTGCAAAATAAGGCTCAGTAAGTGCGGATGCTTTATCGTACTGCTTTCAACGGCGTATTTCATGAATAAAAATCTTTGGCTTTTGACATTTGCTCAGGGCATGTATTTGACGAACAACGTCACCTTTATTGCAATCAATGGTTTAGTGGGGTTTGCGCTGGCTCCGCTACCCTGGTTAGCAACCCTTCCAGTAATGGGTTATGTGATCGGCAGCGCTCTTTCGACCACCCTGGTAGCCCGTACTCAAAAACACTGGGGGCGCAAGCGATCTTTCCAGATTGGTCTAGTTGTTGCTGGCCTCTCTGCATTGCTCTGCGCCCATGCGGTACTGCAAAGTAATTTTTGGTTACTCAACCTAGCGACCGTTCTTGCTGGCTTTTACAACGCCAATGCCCTGCTGTATCGATTTACTGCAGCCGAGCTCGCCGGGCCCAGTGCAAAAGAGAAGGCAGTGTCTTGGGTCTTGGCTGGCGGCGTGATAGGCGCCGTTCTAGGTCCCAACTTAGCCAACCAAACCCGCGATTGGCTGGGGGCGCCCTTTGCAGGCGCCTATATTGCCTTAGCAGTTGTTGCCGTTATTGCGTTTGTAGCGATTAGCCTGATTCAGTTTCAGGAACGCCCCGCCAATGAGACAAAAGAAACCGGCAGGCCTATTTCTGAAATCATGCGCCAGCCGCTTTTTATTGTCTGCGCCGTCTCCGCATCACTCTCGTATGGGGTCATGAACCTCCTCATGGCAGCAACCCCTTTGGCGATGGAAATGTGCAAGCTACCCTTTGATAAAACCGTATTGGTGCTCGAATGGCATGTGATTGGCATGTTTGCCCCTGGCTTTTTTACCGGGAACTTAATCCGGCGCTGGGGCGTATTGTGGGTCATGCGGATCGGTGTATTACTCTACATTGCGTGCATTGCTATTGCACTATCGGGCGTGACCTTTACCCACTTTTTAATCGCACTCTTTTTGCTGGGTGTTGGCTGGAATTTCTTATTTACTAGCAGCACTACCTTGGCTTTAGAAGCCTATCGGCCTGAGGAGCGTGATAAAGCGCAAGGCGCCATTAATTTCTTTGTGTTTTTAACAACCGCCCTATCTGCGCTGAGTTCTGGCGTTTTGATTACAACCCAAGGCTGGGCACTGCTCAATTGGGGCTCAATTGCCCCCTTAGCCTGCATCGTATTAGCGCTGATTTGGCTGGGAGCAAAACGCAATGTGGGACTGCATAAGCAGTCTAAAATTACCTAGTTACTATCCCCAACCCAACTAGGCGTTATTGCAATGAAGATTGGCTTTATTGGCACCGGCATTATGGGCAAAAGCATGGCAGGTCATTTAATGACCGCTGGGCATACTTTGCATATTTACAACCGCACCCGCAGTAAAGCCGAAGATCTTTTGGCACGCGGCGCGCATTGGTTTGATAGCCCTGCTGCATTAGCGGCAGCATCCGAGGTGATCATCACCATCATTGGCTACCCTAAAGATGTGGAGTCAATGTACTTAGGTGAGGCTGGCCTATTACAACATGCGCCCAAAGGCTGCATTACCATTGACATGACTACCTCCAGCCCAGAACTGGCAAAACAGATTGCGAATACAGGATTAGAGCGTGGCATTGCTTGCCTCGATGCGCCTGTATCGGGTGGTGACATCGGCGCGCGCGATGCTAAGTTATCGATCATGGTGGGTGGCGATTCATCAGCCTATCAAACTGTGCTTCCCCTCTTTGAATTGATGGGAAAGAACATTGCTCTATTGGGGCCTGCGGGTGCCGGTCAACACGCTAAGCTCTGCAATCAAATTGTGATTGCTTCCAGCATCATGGGGGTCTGCGAAGGCCTTATGTATGCCAAAACTGCAGGCCTTGATCCCCTTGCAGTTCTAAATGTCATTGGCAGCGGCGCTGCCGGCAGCGTCCAACTCAATGTGCAAGGACCGCGGATGATCAAAGGCGATTTTGCGCCCGGCTTTATGTTGGAGCATTTTGTCAAAGACATTGGCTTAGCTATAACGGAGGCTGACCGCATGGGATTGAAGTTGCCCGGGCTAACGCAGGCCAAAAAACTCTATGACATCCTGATACAACAAGGGCATGGGCGCACGGGATACCATGCCCTCTTTGAACTTTACGTGCGCAAAGAAGTACTCTAGTTTGTTTCTGGCAACCCGCTCTTATTGGAAGTCCTGCTCCTACGCAGGTAAAACGGTTATTTGCCTTGGGCTCAGCGCTTTAATTCATGTGGTGCTGGGGTTTTCATTTGAGCTGTCGGTTGACGAAGCCCACTACTTACTTTACGCCAAGCATCTAGCGTGGAGTTATTTTGATCACCCGCCACTGGTTGGCTGGATTCAGTGGCCACTCGTATCGCTTGATGCCAGCACCGGGGTTTTACGGCTTATTCCTGAGCTGCTGTGGCTAATCTCGTGTGCTTTGGTTTATATCGTCACCTCTGAATTGCAGCGCTTCTTACAATACAAAGGGTCAAATACCGCTGCAGCATTCCCGCCCATCGGCGCATCCGGCTTTGCTGCTGTATTAATTGTGATTGCAGCGCCGCTACCGCATGTCTTGTCGGTAGGCCTATTGCCTGATTCCATTCTGACACCGCTCAGCCTCGGACTCGTATGGATGGCCTTGCGCTGGCTCCAAACAGAGCGTAGTTTTACCCTTAGCGACTGGCTCATCACGGGATTACTACTTGGCCTTGCAGGCCTGAGCAAATACACTGCCGTCTTCACTGCGTTTGCGTTACTCCTGGTTGTACTCTGCCCACCCCGCAAGCCGTGGATAAATAAGCTTGGCTTTTATCTCGCCATGCTACTGGCCTTGCTACTCATCTCGCCAGTGCTCTATTGGAACTGGATAAATGATTGGATCTCATTTAAATACCAACTCGCCCATGGCGGCGGTAGTGAATGGTTGTTTCGCCGCTTTGCAGGCTTTATAGGTTTGCAATTAGTCGCGTTTGGATTGCTCTTTGCCATTGGCATGATTTTCTTTTTGAAGCGCTTCTGGGCCAAATCGCCAGCAGCTATAGTTTGTCTACTCGGATTTTTTTGGATTCCGTTTGGGATTTTTGCCTTGCTCTCGGGCGGCGGTGGTTTACCTCATTGGACTACCCCCGCTTGGTTTTGCTTGGCACCGTTTGCAGGGATTGGTATTGCCAGTGCATGGGCCAGTCAACAGCGGCGACTCATCCGATTTATTTTTGTCCTTCAAATTGCGCTATGCTTGAGTGGCTTCGGGTTTGTTTTATCCGGCGGTATTGTCAGTAGCAATCCAAGAAATAATCCGATTGCTGATTTGTATGGCTGGGATCAAGCAGGCAAAACGGCATTGGCTCTGAGCAAAACCAACCCGGTTGCTGGCATTGCAGTTCAAAACTGGACCCTCGGGAGTCGTATCGCTTGGTACGCAAGGCCAATGTCTGTCTTCATATTAGACCAGCGCCAAGATCAGTTTGATTTGTGGTTTGGTAAACTCAAGGCGGGTGCCGACGTGATTGCAGTTAATTGGTCCGCCATGCCCTACACCCTTCCAGTAAGCGGCACTCAGCCTAATTTACAAGGCGCCTTCACCGCATGCCAAGCTTTAGAGCGGGTTGAAGTTAGGTACTTGGGCCGCGTTCTGTCGCATTTTGACTTGAGTCTGTGCAAAAACTGGGTGCCAAAAGATCCGAACTAAGCATCTGCCTGCTTTATCCTTACGGCTATGAGTGCAAAACCCACCCCAGCCGCTGCACCGCCCCGCTGGAAATCCATTCTTAAACGCAGTTGGCCGACCATCCGGATTGTGCTTTCGGTTGCGCTGCTTTGGAAGGCAACTAGCGGAATTGATTGGGAAGCCTTAATGGCATCTGAATTACAGATTGAGCCCATGTGGTTTGTGGCGGCTTTTTTCTGTTTGAGTGGTGCATTTTTATGCGGCGGCTTGCGCTGGGGTTTGCTGATGCGCAGTGTGGGTTTTCAAGGGAGCCTACCTGGATACATCTCCTTGTATTTTGCAGGGGGTCTCATCAATCAAGGCCTGCCAAGTACGCTTGGTGGCGACAGTTACCGCGCCATTACCGGTAGTCATTTAAAAGCAAGCGGCAGTTTGGCTGCAAACGCCTCCGAAGAAAAAGTCCTGAACACCGAGTTGCATCAGGAAGTTAATTTAGAGCAGGCCGATCCTAGCTTACGACTGGGTTTTGCCATGACCTTTGTTGATCGCCTACTCGGACTCGCGGGCAATAATTTACTGGGCGGCATTGGCCTAATCTTAGGTGGTGCTACTTTGGCTGCTTGGGGTAATCAGCTTGGCTATGCCGTCATCATCGTAATGGTGGCAGCTTTTTTAATAGCGGCGTTTGGATTAGCATGGACGCCGACTCGTAGTCTTTTGCAGAAATTACTCCAACGCTTTCGCATGAGTAATGCATTGCCTGGAGTGCGGATGGCATTTGCCTGGCCCATGAATATTGCTCAGGCTATATTCGGCATGGGTATTCATTTTTTGACCATTCTTGCTTTGGGTTTTTGCTTAAAAGCCTACGGCGCTGAAGTGCCAATCGAGGCGCTGATGATTGGCCTGCCAGCGCTCAGCCTCTTATTGATGCTGCCGATTAGTATTTCGGGTTGGGGTCTTCGGGAGGCGACCTTGGTGTCGGTTCTGGCTTTATGGAGTATTAACCCCTCCCTGACTGTGCTGGGGTCAATTAGCTACGGCGCCATGACCGTTTTGTGCGTTTTGCCTGGTGCTTATGCCCTTCTCAAGCGAAAATAAGCATGTTCCTCATTTTTAAGCAAAAGTCGACTGATATATGAGCATTAGTGTTAATACCATGCGCGCCATCGACCATTGGGTTGGCGTACCACTTTGCGCCCTGGTGAGTCCGGTGGTTGCGCTAATGGATTTAGTGAAGGGGATATTCACAAGAGGCACTCAAGCACCAAAGAAAATCTTGTTCATTGAGCTATCCGAAATGGGTAGTGCCATCCTGGTAGACCCAGCCATGCGTAATGCGCAAGCTCGGGGTGCTGAACTCTTCTTTTTGATTTTCAAAAGCAATCAAGCGAGTCTAACTCTACTGAATACTGTAAAGCCCGAAAATGTCTTCACAATTGACGCCTCTGGTCTTAGAACACTACTCGTCGATACGATCGCTTTTTTAATCAAAGCGCGCATGCGTGGCATTGATACTGTAATCGACTTGGAATTATTCTCCCGCTTTACCGCTTTACTAACCGGACTCTGTGGAGCTCGCAGACGTGTGGGTTATCACATCTTTCATGGTGAGGGTTTGTGGCGCGGCACCATGCTTAATCGCAAAGTGCACTACAACCCACATATTCACATCACGAAGAATTTCTTTTCCTTAATTCATGCAGCCTTTGCCACTGAAATCGAAGTGCCATTTAGCAAGATTCAGATTCGGGATGATGAAATTCAATTAGCACAGGCGGTAATTGATCCCCTTGTGCGCAACGCCGTACTCGAGCGGATTGAGTCATTAGCACGCCATGCTGATATTCCTTATCGCCATGGCCAACAACAGCTGATTTTGATTAACCCCAATGCCAGTGATCTCCTGCCGCAGCGGCGTTGGTCACAGCAGCGCTTTTCTGAGTTAATTCGTGCAGTACACGCCCGTTGGCCCAGTAGTTTGATCTTAATTACCGGATCGCCCTCTGAATTTGACTATGTAGAAAAGGTACGGGTTGTGGCAGACATCAAGTCGGCTATTAACTTTGCTGGACAAGTGAAGTTTGCTGAATTGCCTGCACTGTACACACTCTCCGATGTCATGGTGACGAATGACTCCGGACCCGGCCACTTTTCTGCAGTGACTGCACTGCGAACCGTAATACTGTTTGGGCCTGAAACACCGGCGCTGTATGGTTCGATTGGTCATTCGATTGCTATTACCGCCAATCTAGCCTGCTCCCCCTGCGTAAGCGCTGCCAACCACCGCAAAACGCCATGTCAGAATAATGTGTGCATGCAGGCCATCACGGTGGCCGATGTACTCGCTAAGGTAGAGGTCCAGTTGGGCGCTGCCGATCGCCCACACTAAGCTGCCAATAGCAATGCGTTTTTCTTGGCTTGCGTGGAGCGTTCCCTTAATTCCGATTGGAATGGGTGCTGCACTGTATTTTAGTGAAGCGCAGCAAAGCACCTTCCTTGCGATTAATTCAGTAACCCGCTTCGCGCCCGATTGGGTTTGGACCTGGATTACGTTTTTAGGCAATGGCTGGGGTGTATTTGCTATTTCATTTCCGCTGTTGATACTGGCACCGCGCGCCCTTAGTGCTGGCATTTTTGCGGGCGGGGTTGCCTCAATCGTTAGTCCAATACTTAAGAATATCTTCAGCCTGCCACGGCCAGCTGGCGTCTTTCAGGAGTACGAGTTTTACCGCATTGGCGAAGCCGTCTTTCATAAGGCAATGCCATCGGGCCATACCCTCACCGCATTTGCAGTGGCGAGCGCGTATTTTTTCTCGGTTTCAGCAGAAAAACGCAAACCACTTGTCGTGCTATTTATCGTAGCCAGCGCAGTTGGAGTCTCACGCAACGCCATGGGTGCGCACTGGCTTACCGATGTACTAGTGGGTGCTGGGCTTGGCATATGGTGCGGCTTGATTGGTGCGCAGCTCGCTACTTTATTACCAAATAAGCAACTATCACCGCGCAGCCCATGGCCGCGCATAATTGCGGTCGGCGGCATTGCCGCGCTGTACGTATTGCTTACTCAAACTTTAGATCATCCCCTGAATATGCCCCTGCAATATGCCGGTATAACGCTGATATTGCTGACGCTGCTCTTTTTTTTACAGCAGCAAAACCGTAGGCGTATTTAGCTTATGTTCAGTTACCGGCATGCCTTTCATGCGGGCAGTCACGCCGATATTCTGAAGCATTTAATCACTATTCAACTAGTGCAATACCTGCAAGAAAAACCAGGTGCGCTATCGATTGTGGATACGCACGCTGGCGCTGGCCTTTACAACTTGCAAGATGGCTTTGCTGCTATCAGCCAAGAATCTGCGGGGGGTATCATTCGCTTAAAAGACTATTTAGCCAGCACTGGCTCGCACGTGTCGACAAGCATCAATGACTACTTAGCCTGCATTGCCATCGAAAATACATCGGAAGATATTGCTCTCTATCCAGGCTCGCCCTTTATCTTGGCCCGCTTACTGCGCCCCCAAGATCGCCTGCGCCTATTTGAACTCCACCCCAATGAAATCGATATCTTGCGCAGCAATGTGAATCAACTTGGCCTTGGCAAGCAAATCGATGTCTATGCCGCCGATGGCTTTAGCCGACTCAAGGGGCTACTACCACCACCCAGTCGCCGTGGTTTGGTTTTAATCGATCCATCGTATGAAGACAAACAAGATTACCGTCATCTGGAGGCATGCCTTGAAGAGGCGCTCGGCCGCTTTGCCACTGGCTGCTATGCAATTTGGTATCCCGTGATTGCGCGGCGTGAATCGATTGCCCTACCCGATCGCCTCAAAGCAATTGCTAAAGCGCATCAGCGAACTTGGTTGCGTGCTGAGTTACGCGTTGAGAACGCCCCAGGTGAGCGGCGCTTACAGGCTAGCGGTATGTTTGTATTCAATCCACCCTGGACTCTGCAGGGCCATCTTAAAGACGCATTACCTCTTCTGAAAAATGCCTTAGGTTTAGATTCTGGGGCTGGGTATACCTTGCAATCGAGCGAAGCCTAAAAACACAATCCATGAATGATCTAAAGTGAATTACCAATCAGCCTGTATGGAATAGCCAGCATCACTGGTCTTAATAGAGGCAATGGCCCCCACGGGTAATGTCAGTTTATTTGGCTGATGCCCAAATGGCAGATCAGTCAGTATGGGGATCGATTCAGGTAAGCGATTTCGGATGAGCTCAAACACTGCCTGCAAACTGTAACCACGATCATTGTCATACAAACGGTAAGCAGAAAAACTGCCCATCACAATGGCGCTTTGCTTCGCTAAAATTCCTGCCTCGAGTAATTGCATGAGCATGCGCTCTATTCGGTAGGGATGTTCATTGACGTCCTCCAAAAACAGGATGCCATTCTGGTATTGCTGCTCCGCAGGGAAGTAAGGTGTCCCTATTAGACTGGTGAGTACGCTGAGGTTGCCGCCCCACAACATGCCTGTCATGGTTTTTGTATTACTACCCAAGCTGCTTAACGGCTGGCTGGCATTGATTTGGGCATTCATGCTACGCTCCAGAATAGCGCGCTTGAAGTGAGCCCACATTAATGGATCAGGCGCCACAACTTGATTGTCCTCAATGCGACCAAAGTCGTAATTCAGCATCGGGCCAGCTAAGCTGATGCCGCCCGTTTTTGCGAGCAACCCCAAATGAAATGCCGTGAAATCACTATGTCCACAAATTTGTAGGCCGGCTGTCACGGCATGGTGAATTGCATCCCACTCAATTCTCCCGAGCAAACGATGCAATCCATAGCCGCCGCGCATGGCCATCACCGTTGTAGCGGCTGGTAATCCAGCAATGCTATTTAGCTCGGCCACTCGCACTGCGTCACTACCTGCAAAGCGTTGATGGACGCGCTGCGTGCACTCGGTATTGCCTACCGATACGCCCTGCCCTCTTAGCCAAGCAATTCCGGCCTCCGGGCTACGCTCATCTAAACTTGCGCCCGATGGGGCAATCAACTGCACTTGCATTAACGGCGCTCCCTAAAAAAGGTTTTTAAAACCTGACCGCATTCTTCTGCCAATACACCACCCTCAACCTGAGTTTGGTGATTGATTTGCTGATAAGCAAACACATTCAGTGCGCTACCAGCAGCGCCTGTTTTGGGATCCGGCGCGCCATAAACCACGCGCCCTACTCGCGCATGCAGCATGGCTCCTGCACACATCACGCACGGCTCTAGGGTGACATACAGCGTTGTTCCCGGCAAGCGGTAATTTCCTTCAATCTGGCCTGCCGCCCGAAGCACCTGCATCTCAGCGTGCGCGCTGGGGTCATGCAAGCCAATCGGCTGGTTAAAGGCCTTGGCTAGCACCTGACCATCCCGAACCAATACTGCACCTACCGGAACCTCACCGGCTGCAGCAGCGCAATGGGCTTGCTCTATAGCCAAAGCCATAAATTGCTGGTCGAGATCGGTCGGCATTACTTAGGCCTGCGTGATGTCCGCCCAGCAATTGGGGGTCTCATATAAACGGATGGAGGCCAAGCGCAGCCTTCCCTGAAATGCTTCCGCAAAAATAGGCTCTAAGATGGCAAAGGCAGCATGCGCAAGATTTTCAACGGTGGGGACGCGATCCAAAATAACGGTTTTGTGATTCGGCATGGTGGAAAGGAATGCAACGACGGCATGATCTTCTTTAGAAACCAAAAAAGCATGGTCCCACAAGTTAACCAGATGCTCATTTGCCAACCGCTTGATGTCTCCAAAGTCGAGCACCATACCATCGTCTGCAGCACCGGGAGCCTCAAGTACATCACCCGATACCGTTAATTCAATCGCATAACGATGACCATGCAGGTGGCGACACTGGCCATCGTGGTGTGGAATGCGGTGCCCTGCATCAAACTCTAACCGACGTGTGATGGTGATGGCGGGGGTAGGGGTGCTCATCGAATTCCGATCCATTTATGGGTTTGTAAACTCAGTCGCCAGAGTGGCCTCTTTTGACAAAGTCGTACCGCTAATGCGGTATTTTCTGAACGTAAGAGCCCATCCATAGGCTGAATATAGCGATGTCGGTAGTCCATTCGCTCAAACCGCGTCAGCAATTGATCTAATCCATCATGGCCCGCTTGCGGAATGACTAACTTGATTTCATCTGCTTGCAGCACCACGAGGTCTGACCCTGCCTTTGGGCTTACACAGACCCAGTCGACTCCCTTGGGAACAGGTAGCGTGCCATTGGTCTCAATTGCAATTTCAAAATGCAATGCATGCAATGCATTAATTAAGTCCTCATCCAACTGCAACAAGGGCTCACCACCCGTAAAGACAAGGTAGCGGTGATGCATACCGCCCCCCGCCGCTTGCCAAGCACGCTCAATCTGCGCAGCTAAATCAGATGCAGTCTCAAATTTGCCACCGCCATCGCCGTCTGTTCCAACAAAGTCGGTATCGCAAAATTGGCACACTGCAGTTGTGCGGTCTTCTTCACGGCCAGTCCATAAATTGCAACCCGTGAAACGGCAAAAGACCGCAGCGCGACCAGCATGGGCTCCCTCGCCCTGCAAAGTAGCAAAAAGTTCTTTTACGCTATACATAGGTCGCAGTTACTTCCAAGAGACCAGCTCCCAGCGCAAATACTCCTCTTTAAGCGATTCAGCCCAGCCTCGCATACCCATCCATAGGTATTCACCAAAACTTTCGCGCACAACCCAGCGCCCAATCTCCGGCGCAAACCAGACTTGATCGCGGCGATTACTTGCGATCCGAAACCAATCATCGCTTTCAAAATAATCGGCAGTATTGATGTAATGCAAGGCATTAAACTCGCCAGCCAATGTTTTCACTCGATTCCATTTCTTTGCCTCCATATTAAGGCCCCAATAGAAATCGTTATCCGGAAAGCCCACAACTTGATAGCGGGTTCGATAAAACCCAGACCAGCCTGGCACCAGCTGTTCAGGCCAAAGTGGCACCACCTTGGTAAAGCGTTGCGGTGGCGTCCAGTGTGAGTCCTGCAAAATCATGCCCCAGGGCTGCTGGATCTCATCGGGTAATTGACCTAGTTTTTGACCCTGACGCGCAATGCGTACGGTGGGTCCAACTTCAACCACCGTCTCGGTTAACACATCGACTAATTCACCATTAAAGTAATTGCGGACTTCATACACCCACTGTTGACCAACTGCGGGAGCACGCACTGCAGGAATACTTACCGGCGCTGCAATCGGCGCCTTTGGAATATGAGAGACCGAGCCTAAGCATCCCGTAAGCAATAGTACGCCGACTACCGCCGTGCATTTCAGGGTACGCTTCAGGAGACCGAAAAGAATAAATGCCATGAATTTCAATTAGGTCCAAGAGAGCAAGACTGTCTTCGTACTATTTTCAAGTAAGACAGCGCCAATTTGCCCTTGTATCTGAAATGAGCCAGATGACTCGCGTGCAACCCAACGACCAATTTGCGGCGCAAACCAAATTGTCTCGCGGCGAATGCAGTTCACCTTGTTATCGTCCGTACTTTCAAAATTAATGAGGTTCTGAAAGCGTAGCGTAATGAAATCGCCTGCCGGCACCGTAATCTTTTCCCAGCCGTGTGCACTCATATAGAGTTGCCAATCGTTTTTATTTTGCGGATAGCCGCTTACGGTGTACTTGGAAAACACTTCTTTGTTCCAGCTGCTGCTCATTTTTTCGGGCCACAATGGAATCGCTGGGTTGAAATTAAGCACCTTGCCCCAGTGTGGATCGCGCACAGCCATGCCATGAGGACTTTGGATTTCACTAGGCAATATTGAACCACTCTCATCGGCGCGGCTGACCGTGATGGTTTTACCAACACTGCTAATTGTTTCCACTACGATGCCACGCGTTTGGCCACTAAAGAAATCTCGCTCGATGTATCGCCACTCTTGACCAATTTGGGGCGAACGCACTGTTGGCATGGGCATGGGGGCTGCCACCGGAATGCCTTCATCGCGTGAAATCGGAATGCCACACCCCATCGGCGCTATGGCCGAAGCAGCTATAAATAGTCTGCGGGTTGATTGCATATCTATATTCCTTTCAGTTGGATTTATGCCAATGTAACGCTACCCTAAGGACACCTTTCTTGACTAAAATTCAACAAAATCAATTACTTAGTTTTCGAGTGGGTCACCTTATTGCGAGCCATTGACCTATTTCGATGCCGCAATCCTCACATTGTAACAGCCTAATTCTGATAAAAATCAATGCCTTAGCTTAATTACGTCGCATATAAATTGTTGCAAAAGCTCGTCTGAAAACCCAGTTATTCAGGGTGTTTGGATTGTTCGACTCCATTGACATCCGGATATGAAATAGTGCGCTAGTTGATGCATTTAGCTGAGTTAATGCAAGGTATTGAGCTCTTTTATTCACTGTAGGGCTAATATAAATAATGTCGGCTTTATGTTCTTATAAGATTTTGATTTGTTGCTACTTAAGTTGAGATTCCAATGTCATTGAAATTAAAAAAATCTGCCCTTGCCCTTGCGATGACTGCTGGCGCATTAATGTCAGCTAATACCCTAGCTCAAAAAGCACCCAATGTTTTAATTCTCTGGGGCGACGACATTGGTCAGTTCAACATCAGCGCGTATAACCACGGCATGATGGGCTACAAAACACCCAACATCGATAGCATTGCAAAGCAAGGGGCCCTATTTACCGACTGGTACGGCCACCAAAGTAGTACT
>CAMDKY010000019.1 GCA_945901245.1 Polynucleobacter meluiroseus
GTCACACCCAATGCCATACCGCGCGGCATGATGGTAACTTTATGAACAGGATCTGCCTTAGGCAATACCTTAGCGACCACAGCATGACCAGCCTCGTGGTAAGCCGTATTGCGACGCTCTTCGTCGCGCATCACAGCCGATTTACGCTCTGGGCCCATGTAGATTTTATCTTTAGCGTCTTCAAAGTCTTGCATGTCCACCGAACGCTTATTGCGACGTGCAGCAAAGAGAGCCGACTCGTTAACTAAGTTCGCTAAATCCGCACCAGAGAAGCCTGGGGTACCGCGCGCCAATACAGCGGCATTGACGTCAGTGCTAATGGGTACCTTGCGCATGTGCACTTGCAGAATTTGCTCACGGCCGCGAATGTCAGGCAAGCCGACATGCACCTGGCGATCGAAACGACCAGGGCGCAGCAGCGCACGATCCAAGACATCCGAACGGTTGGTAGCCGCAACCACGATCACGCCGCTATTACTCTCAAAACCATCCATCTCCACCAGCATCTGGTTTAAGGTCTGCTCGCGCTCATCGTTACCACCGCCCATACCAGCGCCACGATGGCGGCCAACGGCATCGATCTCATCAATAAAGATAATGCAGGGGGCATTCTTTTTCGCGTTTTCGAACATATCACGTACACGCGATGCACCAACACCAACGAACATCTCAACGAAGTCCGAACCGGAGATCGAGAAGAACGGTACTTTCGCCTCACCCGCAATAGCCCGTGCCAGCAAGGTCTTACCGGTTCCTGGAGGCCCCACTAATAGAACACCATGCGGAATGTGGCCGCCCAGCTTTTGGAACTTCTGTGGGTCTTTCAGGAAGTCAACGATCTCAAAAACTTCTTCTTTGGCTTCATCGCAACCAGCAACATCACCGAAGGTCACGGTGTTGCTGTTTTCATCGACCAAGCGGGCTTTGGATTTGCCGAAGGAGAATGCACCCCCTTTGCCGCCACCTTGCATCTGCCGCATCATGAAAAACCAAAATCCAATAATGAGTAATGTCGGTCCGAGGTAATACAAGGCGGACATCAATAAATTAGGTTCGTCTTCTGCTTTACCAGTGACCTGTACGCCGGCCTTCATTAGGTCGCCGACCATCCAGATGTCCCCCGGTGAAATCAAAGAATATTTGTTTCCATCAACGGGAGTCACTTGCAATGTACGACCTTGCACATCAACGCGGCGAACTTTACCGTCGCGCGCATCATCCATGAATTGCGAATAGGTCACACGCTCTGGTGTAGTTGGCTTATCGAACTGTTTAAACACAGTAAAAAGGACGAGGCCGACAATGAACCAGACGCCGATTTTTTGGAACATATTGTTGTTCAAATACCCACCTTTGCCGGATTAATCCGGGAGTTCATACACAAATAAAGCAAAAGAAATAGTCATTTCCTTCTGTAGATGATTCTACTACCTTCGTAATTCAAGGGTTTAGCCTATTTTTATTTGCTAAAACCACCTAAATATAGGGGTCATTAGCCATTTTAGGGCAGTTTTGGCGGCTTTAAGTGGCGACCCAGCAAAAAGGTCTCGGAGGAGCGATCACGCGAGGCTTTGGGCTTTCTCGCTGAAACCGTCTTAAACACCTTCTTAAAGGTCTCCACAATCTGACTATAGCCGCTGCCATGAAAGCATTTAATCAGCAGAGCGCCATCGGGTTGCAAGTGCGCTTTGGCGAAATCCAAGGCCAGTTCAGCCAAGGTTGCCATGCGCGCCGCATCGGCAATACCCACACCCGATAAATTGGGTGCCATGTCCGATAAAACCAAATCGACCTTGCCATTACAACTGGGCGGCAATAAAGATTCGAGGGCGCGCAAGCCCTCCTCCTCCCGAAAATCGCCTTCAATAAAATGGACGTCGGCAATTGCCTCCATTGGCAACATATCGATTGCAACAATCACGCCATCGGGCTTACCCGATTCAATCTTGGGATTGTGTTTACCTAACTCCGTTAAACGGTTGCGTACGTATTGCGACCAACTGCCTGGCGCGCTGCCTAAATCAACCACTACCATGCCGGCCTTAATCAAGTGATCCTGCTCATCGATTTCACTTAGCTTGTAGGCCGCACGGGCACGGTAGCCCTCTTTTTGCGCCATTTTGACGTAGGGATCCATCAGGTGATCCTGCAACCAGCTTTTATTGAATTTATTCTTTGCCACGTGATCCTAATCGGTTAATTCCCACTGCACAGCACCAAGCTGAACGCTCTACTTTACCTGCTTATTTTCGCCCCATAAACAGCAATGCTCTATGATCGAGGCATGACTGCACTTATCATCTCTCCCGCACAGCGCAAAGCGCTTAAAGCCAAAGCCCATGACCTCAGCCCCGTTGTGATGATTGGCAACGACGGATTAACTCCAGGCGTCGTAAAAGAGGCAGAAATTGCCATTAATAGCCACAACTTAATTAAAGTGCGCGTTTTTGGTGATGATCGTGAAAATCGCATCGCCATCTATGAAGCCTTGTGCGACAAACTGGGTGCCGCGCCTGTGCAGCACATCGGCAAGTTACTGGTTATTTGGCGCCCCGAGCCCCTAATCAAAGATGCCAATGCGCCCACTGCCCGGGGTGGCAACAAGACCAAAAAGTCAATTCAAGCACCACGCTCGCCGAATCGCCCTGTCAGTCGCGGCACTACCAGCACATCGGAGCGCTCTGCGCGGCGCACGGCTGCTGCCAAGCCTTTCGGAAAAACCGCTGCCAGCAAAGCGGAAGCGCCTGCCCGCAAAGCAGCGTCTAAGAGTGCCTCAGCAAGGCAAACGCGCGCCGATGCCGCTGAATCCAAAATTGGCTGGTCTTCGCCTGGCTACAAACGGGCAGCTGCACCGAGTGGCCCAGTCAAGCGTCGTAAAGTACGGCAGGCGAGCACCAAGAAAAAATCCTTGGGTTAAGTCTTAGCTAAGAAGAAGCTATTGGATGGCGGCTTAAGCGCCATACCATCCACAAACCCAACACGCTCTGCAGTAAAAATAATCCACTGGAAATGCCGTGCAAACGCCCAAATAGCGCGGCGGATGGCGAGGCCATTACGGGCATACCCAAGAGCAATGCCTCCTTACGCAGTCCATCCATATAGGGAATGATGCCAAAACACGTCAAAGCCGAAATCAATAGCAATACGAGGATCAGCCAACGAATGCTGCGGTAGTCATCCAGCTTGTGCTTAATCAGGGCATTGGCCAGTAAGAGTAAAGCGACACAAACGGCCACACTAACGTAGGCCTCGGCTTGAAAAATGGCTGCTGCAATCATCCCGGCAACTTGGCGATCTTGCAAGCTAGCGAAGATGGTGGGAACCACCAGATAGCCTACCGTACAGAGGCTTCCCACCCAAAGCCCCGCAAGGATTAAAAAGAGACGCTGCATGGCGGTGTGGCGAAGGCTTACTGCTGCATTCATAGATTAAATGTAGCGGACTGCCAAAATCTCCACTTCGCGATTGCCGCCAGGGGCTTGTACTGCAACGACATCACCCTCTTCTTTGCCGATCAATGCACGCGCAATTGGGGAACTAATTGAAATTTTATTGAGCTCAATATCCGCTTCATCATCCCCAACAATTTGGTAGGTGAATTTGGTGCCGTCTTCCAAATCCTCTAGGTCCAGAGTGGCACCAAATACAACACGACCATCCACCTCAAGGGTTGCAGGATCAATGATTTGAGCACCCGAAAGCATCGTCTCCAACTCTTTGATTCGGCCTTCAATAAAGCCTTGCTTTTCTTTCGCAGCATCGTATTCGGCGTTCTCCGAAAGATCGCCCTGCGCGCGCGCCTCTGAAATCGAAATAATGACTGCTGGACGCTCGACGTGCTTAAGGCGATGCAATTCGGCCTTAAGGAGCTCAGCGCCAAATTTAGTAATGGGAATGGTGTTCATACCGCAACCTTGCTTATCTACGTATTAAAGAGGTAGTTTAAGCCAGGTTAGCGGCATTGACAGCGACTATTCCAAGGAGCGGTGCAAATTTTGCAATGAGTAGACCTCGAGCGAATCTTTGCCCCCACTCTTGGAAGCCATCAATCCATCCATAACTGCCCGCGCTGCACTAATGGTGGTGTAGTACGTCACATCATTTGCCTGGGCACTGGTTCGAATCGAACGGGAATCTGCAATTGCGGTCCGCGTCTCATCCACGGTCGTAAAGACCAAGGAAATTTCCCGGTTTTTAATGAGATCAACAATATGCGGCCGACCGTCTTTGACTTTATTGACCACCCGCACGGGTAAACCAGCAGCGGCAATCGCGGCGGCAGTGCCTTTGGTTGCCACCATCGGAAAGCCGAGCTCATGCAAAAGCTGGGCCACTGCAACTGCTTTGCCTTTGTCGCTGTCTTTAACGGTCAATACCACCGTACCGGTTTTGGGTAATTTGATGCTAGCCCCCAGCTGCGATTTAAACAAAGCCTCACCGAAGGTTTTTCCTACGCCCATCACCTCGCCGGTGGAGCGCATTTCAGGCCCCAGAATGGGATCAATGCCTGGGAATTTATTAAACGGGAAGACGGCTTCCTTAACCGAGAAATACGGTGGAATTACTTCGCGTGTAATGCCTTGTTTCGCTAGGCTCTGCCCTACCATGCAGCGCGCGGCAATTTTCGCTAATTGCAAACCGGTTGCCTTGGATACAAACGGCACGGTACGCGATGCACGGGGATTGACCTCGAGAACATAAATCACATCTTTACCATCGACGTTCTGAATCGCAAACTGTACGTTCATCAGCCCCACAACATTAAGGCCTCTGGCCATGGCTGCGGTTTGGCGTTTGATTTCATCGACGGTGGCTTCCGATAAGGAGTATGGCGGTAAAGAACAGGCGGAATCACCGGAGTGCACCCCAGCTTGCTCAATGTGTTCCATCACGCCGCCAATAAAGACTGCCTTGCCATCGCTAATGCAATCCACATCGCATTCAATTGCGTCGTTTAAGAAACGATCCAAGAGTACTGGCGAATCATGCGATACCTTCACTGCCTCGCGCATATAGCGTTCTAAATCACGTCCATCGTGTACGATCTCCATCGCGCGGCCACCCAGCACATACGATGGGCGAACCACCAGGGGATAACCAATTTCCTCAGCCAGTCGCAGGGCTTCGTCTTCTGCGCGTGCAGTCCGATTGGGTGGCTGACGTAAGTCCAAGGTATGCAGTAGCTTTTGGAAACGCTCACGATCTTCAGCCGCATCAATCATGTCAGGCGATGTGCCAATGATGGGAACGCCATTGGCTTCTAAATCCAAGGCGAGCTTGAGTGGTGTTTGGCCGCCGTACTGCACGATAACGCCCTTAGGTTTTTCTTTAGCAACAATCTCGAGCACGTCTTCTAAAGTCAAAGGCTCAAAGTACAGGCGATCGGATGTGTCGTAGTCCGTCGATACCGTCTCTGGATTGCAATTGACCATGATGGTTTCATACCCATCTTCGCGCATGGCTAAGGCGGCATGCACGCAGCAGTAGTCAAACTCGATGCCTTGACCAATGCGGTTGGGTCCGCCGCCCAGCACCATAATCTTGTCACGGTTGGTCGGCTGCGATTCACATTCACCGTGCTCTGCCTCATACGTTGAATACAAGTACGCCGTATTGGTAGAAAACTCCGCAGCGCACGTATCCACCCGCTTATAAACCGGAAATACCTTTAAGCGATGGCGCGCAGCCCGAACGGATGCCGCGTCGACCTTCAGTAACTTAGCCAAACGACGATCCGAAAATCCTTTTTGCTTCAAAAAGCGCCACTCATCGGCAGACAAGCCATCAATCGTATGTTGCTTTAAGGTATTTTCAATCGAGATTAATTCTTCGATTTGCTCTAAAAACCACGGATCCACTTTGGTTTCTTCATAGACTTCATCCAGACCCAAGCCCATGCGAAATGCATCCGCCAAATACCAAACGCGATCAGGTCCTGGCTCGCCAATCTCTTGAATGATGTCCTCAAGATCAGTGGAGCGTTCATCAAGGCCGTCAACGCCGACCTCAAGGCCACGCAAGGCTTTCTGAAAGGACTCCTGAAAGGTTCGGCCAATGGCCATCACCTCACCCACGGATTTCATTTGCGTCGTCAAGCGCGAATCCGCTTGCGGAAACTTCTCAAACGCAAAACGCGGAATCTTGGTTACGACATAATCAATCGATGGCTCGAATGATGCAGGGGTAGCGCCGCCGGTAATGTCGTTGTGCAATTCATCTAAGGTGTAGCCCACCGCTAATTTTGCGGCCACCTTTGCAATTGGAAAGCCAGTGGCTTTAGAAGCCAATGCGGAGGAGCGTGACACGCGCGGGTTCATCTCAATTACGATCATGCGACCGTCGACTGGGTTGATTGAGAACTGCACGTTCGATCCGCCGGTATCCACACCGATTTCACGCAGCACCGCAATCGACGCATTTCGCATCAACTGATACTCTTTGTCCGTGAGGGTTTGGGCAGGCGCCACCGTAATCGAGTCGCCGGTGTGAATACCCATGGGATCCAGGTTCTCAATCGAACAGACGATGATGCAATTGTCAGCGCGGTCGCGCACCACTTCCATTTCAAACTCTTTCCAGCCGAGCAATGATTCTTCAATCAAGAGCTCACCCGTTGGTGAAAGCTCCAAACCACGTTTGCAGATTTCTTCAAACTCTTCACGGTTGTAGGCAATACCACCGCCGGAGCCACCCATCGTGAATGAAGGACGAATCACCACCGGAAAACCAGCGCTACCAGTCTCTTTCTGAATGCGTTGTTGCACTTCAATGGCTTCATCCATGGAATGGGCAATGCCGGATTTGGCAGACCCTAGACCAATCTTGGTCATCGCATCTTTAAACTTTTGACGGTCTTCTGCCTTATCGATTGCCTCAGGAGACGCGCCAATCAGTTCGCAGCCGTATTTTTCTAGAATGCCATTGCGGTGTAAATCCAAGGCGCAATTGAGCGCAGTCTGACCGCCCATGGTCGGCAATATGGCATCGGGCTTTTCCGTGGCAATAATGCGCTCGACGACTTCCCATGTAATCGGCTCAATGTAGGTGACATCGGCCATCTCGGGATCGGTCATGATGGTCGCTGGATTGCTGTTGACCAAAATGACTTTATATCCTTCATCGCGCAATGCTTTGCAGGCTTGGGCTCCCGAGTAATCAAATTCACAAGCTTGGCCAATCACGATGGGGCCTGCACCAATAATTAAGATGCTTTTAATATCGCTCCGCTTAGGCATTACTTGCCTCCTTGTTTACTGGTTGGAGCGCCATGCATTAAGTCCATAAAGTGATCGAATAAGTAAGCGATGTCGTGCGGCCCAGGGGATGCTTCGGGGTGCCCCTGAAAGCAGAAAGCCGGCTTGTCTGTCCAAGCTAAACCCTGCAAGGATCCATCAAAAAGAGAAACGTGGGTCACGCGCACATTACTGGGCAATGTCTTGGCATCGACTGCAAAGCCATGGTTCTGGGATGTAATCGCCACCCGCCCACTATCCAGGTCTTTCACCGGGTGGTTAGCGCCGTGGTGACCGAATTTCATTTTCAGGGTTTTGGCACCGGCAGCGAGGCCCATAATCTGATGGCCCAAACAAATGCCGAAAGTGGGAACACTCTTTTCAATAATTTCTTTTGCAGCAGCAATGGCGTAATCACACGGGCCAGGATCGCCGGGTCCGTTGGAGAAAAACACCCCATCGGGTTTCATGGCCAGCACTTCCGCTGCCGTGGTTTTGGCTGGCACCACCGTTAACTCACAGCCACGCTCGGTGAGCATGCGCAAAATATTGCGCTTGACGCCAAAGTCATATGCCACCACTTTCTTGATGGATTGTGTGGTGTCAAGGCTGCGGTAAGCCGGCTTGTCATGGGGGCCGTGTAATTCCCACTCGGCTTCGCGCCAAGGGTATGCGGTTTTGGTGCTAACTACCTGTGCTAGATCAAGGCCACTCATGCCAGGAAAGGACTTAGCCAACTCCAGTGCCCTCTTTTCGAGGGCCACTCGATCGTCACCCATCTTGCCCGCCACAATCGCGCCCGATTGCGCACCGTTATCACGCAAAAGACGAGTGAGCTTACGCGTATCAATGCCAGCAATGCCGGGAATACCGGCTTGCTGAAGATAGGACTCGAGGTTTTGTTCTGCGCGGAAATTGGAAACGCGCCGGGAGAGGTCTTTCATCACTAAACCAGCAACATGAATTTGCGATGACTCTGCGTCTTGGGAATTCACGCCTACATTGCCAATGTGCGGGTAGGTCAAGGTGACAATCTGACGGCAATAGCTGGGGTCGGTAATGATTTCCTGATAGCCCGTCAAAGCGGTATTGAATACCACCTCACCGGCGGTTTCGCCGGGAGCGCCAATGCTATAACCTGAAAATAGAGTTCCGTCGGCCAAAGCCAAAACGGCGGGGGGAAAAGAAGGAAGCAAGGGTGACAAACCATCTCCAATCCCTGCTGCCTGCCAACGCTCAACACCCCGAAATAGCCTACCCGGAAGTGGTTGCGGGAGGTGAGTGTTTTTAAGCGCTAGGGTAATTTATTGAGTTACGAACACATCAATAATACCAGTTCGCCCACTGACTTCGCGCTAAACCAGCCTCAGCCTTGCTGGGCGGTGGATTGCCTCAGCCCTGCTGTCATTTCCCCTGGCTTTATCCTTATTTCGTACCGCCAGCCTTAACTCTTTTTAACGCTTTCCTTAATTACGGTTGTAATGTGTGCCAGCACCGACTGGTCCTCCATCGTGCTGATATCTCCCGGGTCGCGCCCTTCTGCAACCGCTTGCAAAGCCCGCCGCACAATTTTGCCGGAACGCGTTTTGGGTAAGGCTGTGACGATGTAAACGCGAGCAGGCCGAGCCACAGCGCCCAATTGCGAATCCACGGTTTTCATCAGCTCGGCTTCTAAAGTAGCAACATTCGATGCGTCTTTGGGTATAGCAAAGCCAATCGCAACTTGGCCTTTTAACTTGTCCTCAATTCCCACCACTGCAATTTCAGAAACATTGGCGTGGCTCGAAATACTCTCCTCAATCTCGCGTGTACCCAAACGATGTCCGGCTACGTTGATGACATCGTCGGTACGGCCCAAAATGAAGTAATACCCATCTTTATCCTTAATGCCCCAATCAAAAGTCGAATAGATCATTTTGCCGGGGATGGTGCTCCAATAGGTTTTGACATAACGCGCATCATCACCCCATACGGTTTGCATGCAACCGGGGGGCAATGGGCCTTCAATTGCGACCACGCCTTTTTGATCCGGACCCAACTCTTCGCCCGTGGCCTCGTCTAATAACTTCATGTTGTAGCCATACACCGGCAAGCCGGGCGAACCAAATTTATGCGGCATAACTTCGATGCCGCGCTGAATTGCCAAAATAGGCCAGCCAGTTTCGGTCTGCCAGTAGTTATCGACGACTGGTTTGCCAATCGCCTGATGAATCCACGTTGCGGTTGGCTCATCGAGGGGCTCGCCCGCCAAAAATAAAGTACGTAGGCTGGATAAATCATACTTAGTTAAAAATGCAGGGTCTTGCTTCTTGAGTACCCGAATCGCAGTTGGCGCTGAGAACATCACGGATACCTTGTATTTTTCAACCAGACTCCACCAAATTCCGCCGTCGGGGCGCAAGGGCGTTCCCTCATACAGGATAGTGGCGGTGCCATTAATTAACGGGCCATAAATAATGAAGCTGTGCCCAACTACCCAACCAATATCGGATGTCGTGAACATGGTTTCACCGGGTTTACCGCAAAAAATCAAGCGCATCGCCGATGCCAATGCCACCGCATAACCGCCGGTGTCGCGCTGCACGCCCTTAGGCTTACCAGTGGTACCGCTGGTATACAAAATGTAAGAGGTGTGCGTTGAGTCGACCCACTCCACGGGCACTTCCGCGTTCATGTGCGCTAAGCGTTCGGCTGTGTAGTCGAGGTCGCGCTCATCGACCATCGTGAACTCGGTTAAACCACGATTGACGATCAGCACGTGTGCCGGCTTATGGGATGCCAGCGTAATTGCCTCATCGAGCAATGGCTTATATGGCACTGCCTTGCCACCGCGCATACCCGCCTCTGCCGTAATAATCATTTTAGGTGTGGCATCTTCGATTCGGGATGCCAAACTGTGCGATGCAAAACCGCCAAAGACGACCGAGTGAATCGCACCAATGCGCGCACACGCGAGCATTGCAAAACTAGCCTCCGCAATCATCGGCATATAGATTAAAACGCGATCGCCTTTGCCAACCCCATTGGCCTTCAAAATGGCAGCCATGCGATTCACTTCGGCATGCAACTCATTAAAGGTGTATGCCTTTTCAATATTGGTCTCGGTGGAAACCGCTACCAAGGCAAGCTGATTACCCCGCTCGGCTAAATGCCGATCGACCGCGTTGTAACAAAGGTTGGTCAGTCCACCTTTAAACCAGTGTGCAAACGGTGGCTTGGTGTATTCCAAAACCGTATCAAAGGGCTTTTCCCAATGAATGTGCTTCGCCTCCTCACCCCAAAAGGTATCTGGATCTTGTATGGATTGGGCGTGAACGGTTTTATAGGACATGATTTACCTGAAAAGTTGATCTAAATGAACTCAATACTGCTGCCGCATAACTGCGGTTACTCGCTTATTGGGGCGTTGTAACGGCTTTGGCAGTAGTTGTTTTCGCAGATTTTGACCCAGCTGTCGATACGGACTTTTGCTGAGTCGGGGGTTTGGATGCGCTCTTTACGGCTGCTTTTTGACTACTTTGCGCTGTTTTGGCTGGAGCTGGATTGCTCTTTTTAGCCGTAGTTCCGGCCGCAGCAATCTTTTTAACGGGCGCTGGCTTAACCAAATTCAAGCTGGCATTTTCGGCTAGGTGCTCAGGTACATCGGTCAACTTCGTGCTTGGCTTCGGAATTAATACCGTCGATCCAGCCCTAACCCGCATTCCTGAAGGGATCGCATTGACCTCGCGCAAGACTGCCACGCTTACACCCAAGCGTTTGGCAAGCTGATCTGGAGATTCGGTTGCTGAAACACGAACGGCGGTCCACGTAGACAGGGGCTCAGTATAGTTTTTCAGATTCTCCTGAAAGAGCTCCGCATGGCCAAACGGCAACAAAATTTGCTGGTTAGCAGCACTTAAGATCACTGGTTTGTTAAACGAGGGATTGAGGTTACGAAATTCTTCCAGCGTGAGATCTGACAACTTCGTTACCACCTCAACATCGATGTCGCGCGTCACGTCGATTGCCACAAAATACGGGTGATTTTGTAGCTCGGGCAACACAATGCCGTACGCCTTCGGATCGAGCACGATGGCTTTATAGGCCATTAACTTTGGAATGTATTCGCGCGTTTCTTTGGGCATCTTTAGGCTTAAATAATCGGTGGGCAATCCGGCAGCTTGATTACGCTTAATTGCTTTGGCGACATTGCCCTCGCCCCAGTTATAGGCTGCCAAGGCTAATTGCCAATCACCAAATTGCCGGTGCAGGCGTTGCAAATAATCGAGGGCAGCGGTAGTGGATTGCAGCACATCGCGACGCTCATCGCGAAATACGTTTTGCGTCAGCTTAAAATCTTTTCCAGTCGCTGGCATAAATTGCCAAATGCCCATTGCTTTAGCGGTAGATTTGGCGACGGGGTTAAACGCACTCTCCACAAAAGGCAGGAGTGCAATCTCCATGGGCATACCGCGCAAGTTAACTTCTTCAACAATGTAGAACAAATAACGTGATGAGCGTGCCATCGAGCGATGAACATAATCGGGTTTGGCCGCTAACCAACGCGTTTGCGTAATCACCAATGGGCTGTTGAGTTCAGGCATCGTAAAGCCATCCTGAATGCGCAGCCATAAATTGCTGGAGGGTGCAGTCAGGCTGCTGACGGACTGCTTGCTTAGGTCAACCCGGGGTGCTTTGGCTGCGCGCGGATTACGTGCATCGCTCCCATCTGCATCGGAAGACCAATCGCTACCCGTACTAGCGCAGCCGGACACAGCGAGTGCAATGGCCGCCATCGCAATGGGTCGTAAAGCCGTAAGCTGAAACCATGCGCTGAATTGATTCCAGCGCATTAGAAGCGATCCTTCCATGCCCGAATCGCTGCCAAAACATGCGCCTGACTGGGAAGTACCGATTGACCGGATTCACGCAATGCAGCCGCCATGACTTCCGGCTGATCTGAGCGCATAAATGGATTAACGCGTAACTCATGGGCAATCGAAGTGGGTAAGGTAGGTTTATTGGACTGACGCAAGGCCTGTGCTGCATTTGCCCAGGCGATGAGATCCGGATTACTCGGCTCTACTGCCAAGGCGAAACGAATATTAGACAGGGTGTACTCATGGGTACAGTACACCGCAGTATTTGGCGGTAATGCGGCAAATTTAGCCAAAGACTGCGACATTTGGGTGGGCGTGCCTTCAAACAATCGACCGCAACCAGAAGCAAATAAGGTGTCACCACAAAATAGCTTGGGCATAGCACTGGGCGCAAAGTAAGCAATGTGTCCCAAGGTGTGGCCCGGCACTTCGAATACCTCGAATACGATCGACGGCGCGACGCATTCGACCCGATCACCCTCCATTAAAGCCTGGGTTCGCCCTGGAATAGTTTCTGATGCTGGGCCATACACTGGAAGAGAATCAGTACCGACGTAGGCCAACAAATTCTGAATGCCACCGGTATGGTCAGCATGGTGGTGGGTAATCAGAATGCCGGTTAAGGTCAGTCCCTGGCTTTCTAAGTAGTCCAATACCGGATTAGCATCGCCCGGATCGACTACGAGGGCAGATACGCCATCGTGGATACACCAGATGTAGTTGTCATCAAATGCCGGAATAGGCCAGACTTGCAATGGGGATTTGGTTACCATAGGCACATGATACCAACCCAAGAGCCATCGCAAAGCCCTAATTTCGCAGGAACTTCCACCTGGGATGCTTGGCTTGCGTCACCTCCCGGTCAGTATGTTTTAAGTCAAGAACAGCAGTGGTTTGATAAAACCGTGGTGGACGTGTTTGGTTTTAATGCCGTCCAAATTGGCTTACCGCAACTCCATTGCCTGCGCGAGAATCGCATGCCAATGCGCGCTCTATTAGCCGAGTCTGGAAGTTACCTTAACCCCGCGAAGGACGCCCCCGATGCCCCCTCTTGGCATGTGATTGAGAGCCTCTTTGACGAATTACCGTTTGCTGCCGAGAGCATTGATTTACTTGTCTTGCCCCATGTACTGGAGTTTGCCAATGACCCGCACCACATTTTGCGGGAGGCAGACCGCGTTTTGGTGCCCGAGGGTAGGCTCATCTTGACTGGATTTAATCCCGCCAGCTTATGGGGCGCTCGGCAATATTTGGGGCGCCTGATTGGTAAGCCATTTTTACCAAAAGAGGGTCAATTTATTAATCTACTGCGGGTGCGCGACTGGTTAAAGCTACTGAACTTCTCCTTGGATCGAGGCCACTTTGCCTGCTACAAATTTCCAATGCAAGGCGAATCCGCCATGAATCGCATGAATTACCTAGAGCCTATGGGCAATCGCTGGTGGCCTATTTTTGGCGCCGTGTTTATGGTTTCTGCCGTTAAACGCCATCCTGGAATGCGCCTCGTGGGTCGCGTCAGCCAAAAAAGGCCGCAGGCCCTCCGGCAACTCAATCCCGTTGTGGAGAGCAAAATACAGCCTACCGTTCCCCACGCCCAACATGAAACCCATGAACCCGTCTGATTCTGCCCTCCCCCTGATTACGATTTACACCGATGGAGCGTGTAAAGGCAATCCTGGCCCAGGCGGCTGGGGCGCAGTCCTGCGTTCGGGCGAACATGAGCGGCATTTGCATGGCGGCGCCGAACTAACCACCAATAATCGGATGGAAATGAGTGCGGTTATTCATGCGCTGCGGGCCCTTAAACAACGCTCCACCGTTGCGCTCTATACCGATTCCCAATACGTGCAAAAGGGGGTAACCGAGTGGCTAGAAGGCTGGAAAAAGCGCCAATGGCGCACTGCTAGCCGTGAGCCAGTTAAAAACGCCGACCTTTGGCAGGAACTAGACACCCTATTACCTGATCACGTGATTTCGTGGCATTGGGTACGGGGACATAATGGCCACCCGGGTAATGAGCTAGCCGATGCCCTAGCCAATCGCGGAGTCGAGGAGTTGTTGGCAAAAAAATCAGGCTAAGTTCGCCGCAGCTAGAGGTCCTAGGCCGAGGCCGAGGTCGGCCTCGCTTTAAACATGGCACGGGGGCTTATGAGAGAATGGGGCATCCAAAAGCACCCTACAGCATCCATACTAGATATCCAATAAAAACCGAGATCAATTGGCTGAAAACGCTCCAAAAACACCCTGGTTAAGCAAAGTTGCTTCGTCGCCATTGCAGTCCATTCTAAAGGTCAGCGGTTACCTGTTGTCGAAAATCGCACAGCTGTGGTCAAAAATCGACATTGCCGGCGTATGGGCGTTTGCCATCCGCCGCAAATGGTGGATCCTTGCTCTGGCGGTGATCCTGTTTGCGGCTAATAAGGCCTACAATCACTTTAACCCGCCTGCCAGTAAAAAAGGGGGCCCGCAAACCGTTAGCAGCGTGATTGTGGAACGCAAAGACGTCCCTTTTGTGATTGAAGCAACAGGCACCATTGTTGCCGCCAGCATTGTTGACGTGCGCCCCCAAATTACGAGCATCGTTACCAAGGTCAATATCACCGAAGGTCAAATTGTTAAAAAGGGTGATTTGCTTTTCACCCTCGATGACCGAACCGACAAAGCCAATTTTGATCGAGCTCAGGCTCTAGCGAAGGACGCACAACGTCAATTGGCTCGGGCCAAAGAATTGGTAGCCAAGAATTTCATATCCAAAGCGGGGCTCGATACAGCAGAGGCCAATGCCGCATCAACCCAAGCTGCAGCCAGGGCTGCTGAAGTGCAGCTGTCGTATCACTATCTGCGCTCCCCGATTGACGGACGCGCTGGAATTATTAATGTGTTTCCAGGGTCTTTAGTCCAGGCCAGCAACATCGTCGTGTCATCGACGAGCTCGACTGCCACCTCGACTAGTGGCGCGATGGTTACCATTACCCAGCTCGACCCGATTAATGTCCAGTTCACCGTTCCTGAGCGCGATATTCCTTTGCTGCTGAAGGCACGCAAGGACGATGCGCCTCTTCCCGTTAGCGTGAGTATCGGCAACATTCAAACGACGCAGTATCCTGGCCTGGTCTATGTGATTGACAACCAAGTTGACCCCGTGATCGGTGCGGTACGCCTGAAAGCCCGCTTAGAGAATAAAAATGGTGCATTGATTCCTGGCCAATTTGCACGGATTAAATTAGAAGCCAGCACCTTAAACGATGTCATGCTCATTCCATCACAGGCAGTTGTCATCAATCCCAAGGGTCGCTTTGTCTACCTGGTTGAAAAAGACGATGACAAAGTAGTGATGAAACCAGTCAAGGTTCTCTACGAGTATCAAGGCAATGCAGTGATTGAAGGCATTGAAACAGGCTCCCGCGTTATCGTTGAAGGCAAACAAAATCTGCGGCCTGGCAGTAAAGTGCGCGAAGCAAAGCCCGCCAACACACCAAAAGCACTAGCTAAGCCAGCACCCACCGCCCCCGCGGCGCCTGAGAAAAAATGACACTGTCTGAGCTGTGTATTCGGCGGCCGATTATGACCACTTTGCTGTCGCTGGCGACAGTGATTGCTGGGATCGTCGCTTACACCAAAATTCCGGTTGCTGCTCTACCCAGTTTTAATACCCCCGTCATTTCAGTCAGCGCGAGTTTACCTGGTGCTTCGCCAGAAACCATGGCTTCGGCGGTTGCGCTGCCCCTTGAAAAAGAATTTTCTACCATCGATGGCATCAAGCTCATTAGCTCGGTAAATTCCCTCGGCAGCACCAGCATATCTCTGGAATTTAATAACGACCGCGACATTGATAAGGCTGCAGTGGATGTACAGGCGGCATTACTGCGAGCGCAGCGGCGTCTGCCGATTGAGATGACCATTCCACCGTCGTATCGGAAGGTCAATCCCGCCGACGCGCCGATCTTAATCATTGGCATGACCTCACCCTCACTCGATCTGTCCGATTTAAATAATTACGCAGAAAATTTAATTTCACCCACCCTATCGACGATCGACGGTGTGGCGCAAATTCAGATTTATGGCGCAAAGCGCTACGCCATTCGCGTTAAAGCAAGGCCAGATGCCCTTGCAATTAATAACCTAACGATGGAAGACATTGCGCTTGCCTTAAATAAAGCAAACAGCAATACCCCCGTTGGGATTTTGGATGGCCCCCGTCAAGCCATGACAAGTTATGCCAACGAGCAATTAGTCACCGCCAAAGATTTTAGTAACTTAATCATTGCGCAGCGCAATGGCCTTCCCATTTACCTCGGCAACGTGGCCGATGTGGTCGAGAGCTATGAAAACGTCCGCTGGCTATCTACCACCAATGGTGAGCGCTCGATTGCGATTGCCGTATTACGGCAGCCCAATGCCAATACCGTCAAGGTGGTCGATGCCGTTCGGGCCTTACTGCCCGAGTTTGAAAAACAATTGCCCGCCTCCATCAAATTAATCCCAGTTAATGATCGCTCGATCTCCATTCGTGAAGCGATTCACGATGTCAATATCACCCTGATGCTCACGATTGCCTTGGTCGTGCTGGTTATCTTCCTTTTCTTAAAGCATGCCTCAGCGACCATTATTCCTTCGCTGAGTCTGCCAATCTCCTTGATTGGCGCCTTCTCCTTGCTCTATTACATGGGCTACAGCCTGAATAACATTTCCTTGCTCGGCATCACCTTGGCTGTTGGCTTAGTGGTCGATGATTCGATTGTGGTACTTGAAAATATTGTGCGCTACACCGAACAAGGGATGTCGCCACTAAAAGCGGCGCTTAAAGGTAGCAAAGAGGTTGGCTTTACGATTGTGTCGATCTCACTCTCCTTGGTAGCTGTTTTTATTCCCCTCTTTTTTATGCAAGGCCCTGCCGGATTGCTGTTTAGAGAATTTGCCGTCGTGGTGTCTTTGGCGGTCTTGGTATCGGCAGTAGTCTCCCTCACGCTGGTGCCCATGCTGTGTAGCCGCTTTTTACCAAAGCCTGGCGTACCCGCACGAGAATTTGCGATGAATCGCCGCTTCGATCAATTCTTTGCTTGGACTACGGAGCGCTACGTTCACTACCTCGACAAAGCCCTGATTTACCGTAAGCCTGTTTTACTCGGCTCGGTTGCTACGATCATTCTGACCATCGTCATGTTTATTTATAGCCCGAAAGGCTTCTTCCCCGAAGAAGATATTGGACAAATATTTGCCACCTTAGAAGCCTCTGAAGACATGGCTTTTCCAGCAATGCTGGAGTTACAAGACAAAGCCGCGCAAATCGTCATGAATAACCCCAATGTGGCCAATTCGGTATCCATCTTGGGTGGCGGCCTTAGCGCGGGCTCCAACACCGGCCGGATTTTTATTGTGCTCAAGCCCAAAAGCGAGCGCGAGAATATGAAAGGAGTTCTTGAGTCCCTCCGCAGAGACTTTAGGGATCTGCCTGGCCTATCCGTATTTATGCGCCCGATTCAAAACCTGCAGCTGGGTGGACGCTCGAGCAAAAGCCGTTATCAATTTACCCTGCAAAGCGTTGGCTTTGATGGCATTAATGAATGGTCCACCAAGATCCTAGAAAAGATGCGTGCAGACCCGATCTTTCGGGACGTGAACACCGACTCGCAATTGCGCGGCCTTAATGTCAAGATTGACATTGACCGAGAAAAAGCAGCCACTGCGGGTGTCACGGTAGCCGATATCCGCCAAGCCCTCTACAACTCCTTTGGCGAGCGCCAAGTGTCATCGATCTACACCAACGTCAATACCTACTCGGTTATTTTGCAAGCAGCCGATGATCAGCGCCAGTTTGAAACCGATTTAGGTAAGGTGTTTGTCAGGGGGCGCGCTACCGACCGCCTCATTCCACTCTCGGGCCTTGCAACCTTTAAACGCGAGGTAGGTCCAATCTCAGTCAATCACCAAGGTCAAATTCCGGCGGTTACCCTTTCATTTAATTTGGCGCCGGACGTTCCGCTAGGTGATGCAACCAAAGCAATCGATGGCTTTGTGAAGGAGCTGCAACTACCAAGCTCGATCATTACGAGTTATGGTGGTGATGCCAAAGTCTTTAAAGAAAATCAATCTGGGCAAGTTATTTTAATTTTGGCAGCACTTGCCGTGATCTATGTCTTGCTCGGCGTCTTGTATGAAAGTTATATCCATCCATTGACCATTTTGGCTGGGCTGCCGTCTGCAGCAATCGGTGCACTCCTTTTCTTGTGGGCGTTTAACCTAGAACTCTCCATCATTGCGATCATCGGCATTTTGCTATTAATTGGTATTGTCAAGAAAAATGCCATCTTGATGATTGACTTTGCCCTCGATGCTCAGCGTAATCAGGGTATGAAGCCTGAAGAAGCCATTCGGACGGCCTGTATTTTGCGTTTTAGACCCATCATGATGACCACCTTTGCTGCACTCATGGGCGCCCTGCCCATTGCGCTGGGTTTAGGCGCAGGGGCTGAACTGCGCCAACCCCTGGGCATCTCAGTTGCCGGCGGTTTAATTGTGTCGCAATTTGTGACGCTCTTTATTACGCCGGTAATTTACCTCTACCTGGATAAATATGCAGGGACTGGCCCACTCGTTATTAGCCCTGCAGACCTCGAAGGGAGCGCCTAATGCGCCAAGTTATTCTGGATACTGAAACCACCGGCTTAAATCCAGCCACAGGGGATCGTGTGATTGAGATTGGCTGCGTTGAGCTAATTAATCGGCGCTTAACCGAGCGCACCTTCCATCATTACATTAATCCAGAGCGCGACATCGATGCTGGCGCCTATGCGGTTCACGGCCTATCACGTGCCTTTTTATCCGATAAGCCAGTCTTTGCTCAAATCGCAGAAGATCTAATTGAGTTTGTAGCCGATGCGGAATTAATTATTCACAACGCACCGTTTGATTTGGGCTTCTTGGATAGTGAATTTGCCCTTCTAAAACGTACACCCTTTCGTGCCCATGCCAGCAATGTGATTGACACACTCGTTAATGCACGTCAAATGTTTCCCGGTAAGCGCAATTCCTTAGACGCACTCTGCGAACGGTTTTCGATTAGTAATAATCACCGCACATTGCACGGTGCCCTCTTGGATGCGCAACTATTGGCAGAAGTCTACGTCGCGATGACGCGCGGCCAAGAAGACCTGACTATCGATTTAATTGACTATTCGGCTAACCTCGATGCGTCTGGTCAAACCAAAGCACTACCGACCAATTTAATGGTGTTGGCTGCTAGCCAAGATGATTGTGCTCTGCATGAGCAGATCCTCAATGAGATTGCCAAAGCATGTAAACAAGACCCAGTGTGGGAGCGCGCTTCAACTGCATCCTAAGCTTCTTGCTATAGCCGATGCGGCTTGATAGCTTCAATACAAAAGGGGGTTGCCCCCCTTTTTTTATTGCTTCTAAAAAAATCTAACTTAAGATCTAACTTAAGGTCTAACTTCAGATCTGGCTTATTTAGCCCCCGATTGCAGATGCGATCGCTTTACCCAGATCATCGGTTTTGGCAGTGCCGCCAACATCTGGCGTCAGTGGTGCATGGCCCGGCCCCGATAAGAGCACATCCTCAATTGCTTTGAATATCAGCTTGCCGGCCTCTGGGTGGCCTAAGTGATCCATCATCATCGAGGCACTCCAAATTTGACCAATCGGATTGGCGATCTTTTTACCAAAGATATCGGGAGCAGATCCATGCACAGGCTCAAATAGGGATGGGAATAACCCTTCGGGGTTGATGCTACCCGATGGCGCTACTGCAATCGTGCCGGTGCAAGCAGGTCCTAGGTCAGACAAAATATCTCCAAATAAATTACTGGCTACCACCACATCAAAGCGGTCTGGGTTCATCACAAACTGCGCCGTCAAAATATCAATGTGGTACTTGTCGCTTTTGACATTGGGGTACTTTTTGGCCATTGCCTCAACTCGCTCATCCCAATACGGCATGGTGATCGCAATGCCATTGGACTTGGTTGCCGAGGTCAGGTGTTTTTTATCGCGGCTCTGGGCTAAGTCATAAGCAAATTTCAGAATGCGGTCAACGCCATGCCGTGTAAAGACAGATTCTTGTAAGACGAACTCCCGATCGGTATCGGGGAACATTTTGCCGCCCACGCTGGAGTATTCGCCTTCGGTGTTTTCACGAACGACAAAAAAATCAATGTCGCCCGGTTTGCGATTAGCAAGTGGGCAAGGCACGCCTGGTAATAAGCGCACGGGGCGTAAATTCACGTATTGATCAAAGCCTCGGCGAAACTGAATTAAGCTACCCCATAGCGAGACATGATCTGGCAGGATGTCGGGCATACCAACCGCGCCAAAAAAGATGGCATCGTATTGCATTAAAGTATCGAACCAATCATCCGGCATCATCTTGCCGTGCTTGAGGTAGTAATCGCAACTCGCAAAATCAAAGTGGTCGAATTGCATTGGAATGCCCAGCTCGGTACTTACCGCCTCTAAGGCACGTATCCCCTCCGGCATGACCTCTTTGCCAATTCCATCGCCGGCTATCACAGCGATCTTTGGATTTTTAATGACTTTCTGTACGTTCATATTGATTTTGCTTATGGGATGGGGAAAGGGATAGGGTTGCTACTACTGGCTTCATTTATTTAACAATTTTACTAGCCTTGGCAAATCCAGTCTGTCGGCACCCTTTAGCTGATCGCTCGGCGTATGCGCTCCTGCTCCGGCTGACCGGCGCGTACCGACTCCGTATCGGAATTAGTGGTGTTTTCAATGGTTTCTGGCTCAGCCTCCTGCATGCGGATATTGTCCTTGGGGCAGATTGGCGCGCCATAACTGGCCCAGCGCTTGAGTAAAGTCACCTCATAGCCGCACTGGCCGCATTTGGCCTTATTGCGGCTCGCATTGCTTGGCCGCGGGGGCGGAAAGGCGATTGCCTGATGGGGGTATGGGCCTAATTCTTGACCAATCATTATCAAGCGTACTACTAAAGCTTCGCTGGCATGGGCCATGCGTGCAGGCCCCTCAAGACCCAATGCCTGCGCTATGCCCTTGAAATCCTCGCCATGGCCACTGAAGCAGTCATCTACCGCATGGCAGAGCTCGTGAACCAAGGTATCCAGTAACTGCACAGGCTCATCTAATTTGGGGGAAATAAAAATCTCATTTACGCCATCGCCTGAGCGCTCGCGCGGCCAGCACTGACCTAAGGTGGTTCTGGGACTACTCGATGCAGGAAAGCCACACGACACTCGTACTGGTGGAATTGCATACCCTGCTTTGGAAAAAATCGGCTCTAAACGCCGAACAGCCTCTTGCAACCAGGCCTCGCGATTAATGTTGTGGGGTATCGGCATAAAGAATAGAAAAAAGGTGGCTATCAAGTTAGAACTGCGTTGCATTGCGATCATACGCCAGCACCACTAGAATAGGCTCATGAACGATCTTGAAAGCCTTAGCGCATCCGATGCTGCCCTCGCCCTTGCTCAAAAAAAGATTAGCGCAGAGCAGCTTGTCTTAGCCTGCCTTGATCGCATTGGGCAACGCGAGCGCACGATTAAGGCCTGGGTTAGCCTTGGTAAAGAGAATGCGATTGTGCGCGCACGGCAACTCGATCGCGGCGCATCGACTGGTCTGCTGCATGGCCTGCCAATCGGGGTTAAAGATCTCTTCGATACCTATGACTTACCGACTTCCTACGGCTCACCGATTTACCGCGACCACCACCCTGCAAGCGATGCCGTATCAGTAGCCTTAATGCGTAAAGCAGGCGGCATCATTTTAGGTAAGACGATCACCACCGAATTTGCGACTTTTAAGAGTGGTCCCACTGCCAATCCCCACAATACAAGCCATACTCCGGGCGGCTCCTCCAGCGGCTCGGCAGCTGCAGTCGCTGATTTCATGGTGCCCTTGGCAACCGGTACACAAACCGCCGCATCGATTATCCGCCCCGCTAGTTTTTGTGGTGTGGTTGGCTACAAACCCAGTTATGGCAAAGTCAGCATTGCCGGCGTCAAAAGTCTGTCTGTCTCGATGGATACCTTGGGCTGCTTTGGCAGAACCGTAAGCGATGTGGCCTTAGGCGTAGCAGCCATGAGTGGCGATCACGACTTAGTCAGGATTGATGCGCTCCACCATAAACCGCGCATCGCTGTTGCCAAAACAGTGCATTGGCCCCTAGCCCAAAAAGAAACCATTGCTGCCATGGCTTTAGCTCGATTTACAGCAAACATCATCAGCCGCAATGGCATTAATGAAGTGAGCTTACCGACCGTATTTGATGGCTTAGCCGATGCCCAAAGCCGCATCATGACTTCAGAGATGGCGCGCAGCTTGTTATTTGAGCGGGTGCATTTTCCGAAGCTATTGGGTAGTAAGATCACAGCCCAACTAAAAGACGGTGCTGCCATACCGTATGCCAGCTATAGCGCCGACTTAATTTATGTTGCACAAGCGCGGCAAGCCATGGATCAGTTTTTTACAGACCACGTCGATGTCATCATCACCCCAAGCGCCATCGGTGAGGCTCCTGCCACCAAGTCCCATACCGGTGATCCGATCTTTTGCCGCTCATGGTCGGTGCTGGGATACCCCTGCATCAACATCAATGTAGGTTCAGGGCCAAACCACATGCCGGTTGGGGTGCAGCTGGTTGCCGGATTGGGGCGCGACCGTTTATTGCTCAGCACTGCAAAGGCCTTTGTGCAAGCCCTCGCTGATCCCGCTTTGCGTGCGCAGGCCTAACGCTGACCAATACGGACAGAGCCAAATACTGCTTGCGCCTCGGCTGGTAAGCAGCGCCAGTATTGCTCGCTAGCCAGCACTTCGCCCTTCAGGGCTGCAGCCGCTTCCCAAGCCCAGCGTGGTTTATATAAAAAAGCCCTAGCCAAGGCAACCAAATCGGCATCGCCCCGCTCTAAAATCGCCTCTGCTTGCAACGGACTCGTAATCAGTCCGACTGCAATCGTAGGCAATCCAGATTGCGCTTTAATGTCTTTTGCAAAAGGCACTTGGTAATCGGGTCCGATTGCAATCTGTTGCTGCCTTGAAATGCCACCCGATGAAACGTGAATGAAATTCGCGCCGGCTGCTTTTAAGCGAACCGCAAATGCAGCAGACTCTTCTGGGGTCCAGCCACCTTCTAGCCAGTCAGAGGCAGATAAGCGCAGCCCCAATACCCCAGAGTAGGCTGCACGAACTGCCTGAAACAAATCCAGCGGAAAGCGAATACGATTCTCAAAAGACCCGCCATATTCGTCGGTACGTTGATTCGCAATGGGCGACAGAAATTGGTGTAGCAAATACCCATGGGCGCTGTGTAACTCAATCCCATCGATACCAATGCGATCGGCACGGCCGGCCGCAACAACAAATGCGTCGATCGTGGCTTCTAGCTCTGCTTTGCTCATGGCATGCGGAGTCCGCTCATTGGGTAACTGCGGAATATCCGACGGCCCGCAAATCGCCCAGCCGCCCTGATCTTCTGCCAAGAGCTGGCCGCCCTGCCAAGGGGTTGAGCTGGATGCCTTACGGCCTGCATGCGAGAGCTGGATGAAAACCGGTAGCGCCGGTGCCAAGGCACGCGCTCGCTCTAACTTGTCTTTTAAAGCCGCCTCGGTTGTGTCATCCCATAAACCCAAACAGGCAGGGGTAATTCGGCCTTCTGGCATAACAGCGGTTGCCTCAATAATGAAGAGCCCAGAACCGCTATTGAATAGATTGCCCCAATGCATCAGATGCCAGTCGGTTGCTGCCCCCTGTACCGCGGAATACTGACACATGGGCGCCACCACAATGCGGTTTGCCAGAGTTAAATCCCCTCTTGGGGATGCCAGGGTGTAGGACGAAAATAAGAGACTCATCGAAAAAACCTTTAAGTAGGGAATGCAAGCAAAAGCAGGCGATAGCGATAGAATAATAGCCTTAACGACCATTTTGGTGCATTGCCCTGAACGATCAGCAATTTATCAATAAAATCCTATCCCTGTGGCTAAAAGCTCCATAAACCGCTGAAACGCAAGAAAAGAATAAGAAGACTCCATGACAACCAATAAAACGCCTCCTTTTGAATCCAAAGACGATATTGCGCATTACATTGGCGGCGCCCTGCACCTGCCGAGTAATAGTCGTTTTGGTGATGTCTTTCATCCGGCCAGTGGCCAACTCGCCCGGCGCGTTGCACTAGCAAGCAAAAGCGATGTGAATGAAGCCGTTGCCTCTGCTAAAGCCGCCTTCCCAGCCTGGGCTGATACTCCGCCACTACGCCGCGCGCGCATTCTGTTTAAGTATTTGGAGTTGCTGAATCACCACCGCGATGAGCTGGCTGCCATTATTACCGCCGAGCACGGCAAGGTATTTACCGATGCGCAAGGCGAAGTGACGCGCGGTATTGAGATTGTCGAATTTGCTACCGGCATTCCGGAGCTGCTCAAAGGCGATTACAGCGAGCAGGTCTCAACCGACATTGATAACTGGATCATGCGCCAGTCCTTGGGCGTGGTTGCTGGCATTACGCCGTTTAATTTTCCGGTGATGGTGCCGATGTGGATGTTCCCTGTCGCCATTGCCTGCGGCAACACTTTCATCCTTAAGCCCAGCCCCACCGACCCTTCTGCCTCACTCTTGATGGCTAAGCTACTCACAGAGGCTGGTTTGCCGAAGGGTGTATTTAACGTCGTTCAAGGCGATAAAGAAGCGGTGGATGCCTTAATAGAAAACCCCGATGTCAAGGCCATTAGCTTTGTTGGCTCTACGCCAATTGCCAATTACATCTACGAGCGCGGTGCGCACTTTGGTAAGCGCGTACAGGCCCTTGGTGGTGCCAAAAATCACATGGTTGTGATGCCAGATGCTGACATCGATAAAGCGGTGGATGCCTTAATTGGTGCTGCCTATGGCTCTGCTGGAGAGCGCTGCATGGCCATCTCGGTTGCTGTTTTGGTGGGCGATGCCGCTGAAAAAATCATGCCCAAATTAATAGAGCGTACCCGCACATTGAAGATCAAAAATGGTATGGAACTCGATGCAGAAATGGGCCCGATTGTGAGCCGCGCCGCCCTTGATCGCATTACAGGCTACATTGATAAAGGCGTTGCAGCAGGCGCAAAACTCTTGGTTGATGGTCGCGGCTTAAACGTGCTCGGCTCTGAGAATGGATTTTGGTTGGGCGGTACGCTGTTTGATGGCGTGACTCCCGATATGCAAATTTACCTGGAAGAAATTTTTGGGCCCGTGCTTTCTTGTGTACGCGTCGCCAACTTTGCCGATGCACTCAATTTAGTCAATGCCCATGAATTTGGCAATGGGGTTGCTTGCTTTACGAGCGACGGCAACATCGCCCGCGAATTTGCCCGCCGCGTTCAAGTCGGCATGGTCGGCATTAATGTGCCTATTCCGGTACCGATGGCTTGGCATGGTTTTGGCGGTTGGAAGCGCTCGCTCTTTGGTGATATGAATGCCTATGGCAAAGAAGGCGTGCGTTTTTACACCAAGCAAAAGAGTGTGATGCAGCGCTGGCCCGAGAGCATTGCTAAAGGCGCTGAGTTTGTGATGCCGACGTCCAAGTAATATGAAGTGACTCACCTTGCTGCTTCTTAAGTAACTTGAATGAAAAATAGCAACCGAGGTTGCTATTTTCTTTGGTGATGCAAGGGTTATGCAGAATTTACTGCAGGGTATTTTTGAGTAGCGGTATCGCTGGCAAGGAGAGGATCTCAATCCCCTCTTCCCGTAAGGATTGGGCTTCATCGTTCGTAGTGTGGCCTCGAATGCTCCGCTCAGGCGATTCCTTGTAATGAATCTTACGGGCTTCTTCGGCAAACTCCGATCCCACGTCCTCTGAGCGATTCATGAGCTCACGCATGCCGTTTAAAAAAGCCGCTTGCACTTGTGCTTCGATCTGGGCATGGTCCACGCGAGTAACAGCAACGACCTCATCTGAATTAGTCTTTTTAGACTCGGTACTAGTCGCACCTGATTCAGCTGTGGCATTCTTATCTTGATCTGCCTTGGAGTGGGACTTGCCAATATGCGGGGCGGATGGCATACGCGTAATCGCCGTGCTGCTGCATAAAGGACAGGCGAGCATGCCATTGGCCTGCTGCCTTAGGCAATCTTCCTCCGAAGCAAACCAGCCCTCAAAGCGGTGGTCAAATGAACAGGATAGGTTATAGACTTTCATGCACTGTAGATGGGGGCAAAACCATTAAATTCAACAATTTCTATTTTAATGGTCTTTTGCTATTCGCGATTACAGCGACAGCGGCTGAACAAGTCCGCGCTTGTATCGATCTAGCCAGTAAGCAGAAATGGTGGTCTTGACGTCGGTAATAGCGCCCTCTTCTACCCAGGCAAGCAATTCATCCAAGGATGCGGCAAATACATCTAGGAGTTCTTCATCGTCAAGCTGGCGCTGGCCTTTTATTAAGCCTTCTGCCAAATAAATATCGATGAATTCAGTCGAATAGGAAATCACCGGATGAATGCGCCGAATGTAACTCCATTTTGCAGCGGTGTAGCCGGTTTCCTCTTGCAGCTCGCGCTGCGCGCAAACAAGCGGATCCTCCCCTAAATCCAACTTACCCGCCGGAATTTCCATACACACCCGAGCGACCGGGTAACGGTATTGGCGTTCCAGCAAAATTCTGCCATCGTCTAAGATGGCGACAATCGCCACTGCGCCTGGGTGCGTGAGGTACTCGCGTACCGCTTGGCTACCATCTGGCAGACGCACGGTATCGCGCTTCATATTCAAAAAAATGCCGCCGTACAAATCTTGTGTATCGAGGCGCTCTTCTTTTAAGTGCGCGTCGCCCAAAGGAAGATCGCTTAGGTATTTTTCAGTCATGTGGAATGCCCGTCAATAAAAACCCAGCTTAAAAGCTGGGTTTGTCGTGTTAGCCGCCGAGTAAGGTGTTTCGCATCACATCTAAGCAGAGGGCCATTAAAGCGCCAGGGAATATGCCCAAAGCCAGCACCATCAAGCCATTCATGCCGAGGATACCCTTAGCGACACTGGAGCCACTCAAAATATGCTCATGAGAGGGTTCATCAAAATACATTACCTTCACTACTCGTAGGTAGTAGAACGCACCGATCAAGGATGTAAGTACGGCGATCACAGCCAAGAATACGTAATTGGCATCGACTAAAGCCTCCAAGACCGATAGTTTGGCAGCAAAACCAACGGTCGGCGGAATGCCTGCCAAGGAGAACATCATAATCAGACCCAAAAAGGCAAACCAAGGGTGCTTCCGATTAAGGCCTTTCAAGCCATCCAGGGTTTCGCAGTCATAGCCTTTGCGCGACAGCAGCATCAGCAGACCGAAGGTTCCCAGTGTGGTGATGACATAGGTCACCGCATAAAACATCGACGCACTAAAGGCGTGGTCATCAAAAACCGAGAGCATGCCCAGCAACACAAAGCCCATCTGCGCAATAGCCGAGTAAGCCAGCATGCGCTTGAGGTTGGTTTGCGCAATCGCAGTCACATTACCGACTACTAAAGACAATACGGCCAGAATCATCAGCATCGGCTGCCAATCGGCTAGCAGCGGCAACAAGGTATTCACGAGCAGTCGGAACAGTAATGCAAACGCAGCCAATTTAGGCGCAGCAGCAATCAGCAAGGTCACCGCTGTGGGTGCCCCTTGGTATACATCTGGCACCCACATGTGGAAAGGCGCAACCCCAAGCTTGAAAGCCAAGCCGGCCATGATAAAGACCAGACCAAATGCCATGATGAGGTGATTAATGCGTGGGTCCGCAACCGCCCTAAAGATCTCGACCAAATCCAAGGATCCGGTAACACCATAGAGCATGGACATGCCGTAAAGCAAGAAGCCCGATGCCAAAGCGCCCAGAACAAAGTATTTGATTGCGGCCTCAGAAGACAGGCCACTTGAGTGCCGCATCGCCACCAGACCATAGGTAGAGAGCGCCATGAGCTCTAAACCGAGGTAGAGGGTCAATAGATTGGATCCAGATATGAGGACCAATTGACCCAGCAGGGCAAATAAGGCCAGCACAATAAAATCGGGCCTGAATAGACCACGATCAATCAGGTACTGCTTTGAATAGATTAAGGTGATCAACAACGCAAAGCACGATACGGCCTTGAGTAGATTGGCGACCGGATCGGATTGGAATAAACCATACATGGCGTAGTACGGCAGATCACCAATACGATAGAGAAACGCTGCGCCTAAACCAATCAAGAGCACGCAGCTGCAATAGTAAACAAACGATGCGGCTTTGGGTGTGTGGAAGGTATCCTGCCCTTGGTCTTCTTTCTTTTCTTTAATGAATGCACTCGTCAACAGCAGATCGCTTGCAACAAAGGCAAGAACGAGTTCTGGGGCAATCGCAATCAGGTCAAAAGTATCCATGGCGTTACCTTACTTAAAGTTTACTGATCGCGACATGCTCAAGCAGATGGATCACTGCTGGGTGAATGATGTCGGTAAAGGGTTTTGGGTAAATGCCCATCCAGAGCACGCAAATGGATAGGACCGCCAACATAAAGAACTCGCGGCCATTAATGTCAGTCAGCGCATCCACTTCTTTATTGGCAATCGCGCCAAACAAGACACGTTTAACCATCCACAATGAATAAGCAGCGCCAAGCATTAGGGCGGTTGCAGCCAATAAGCCGATCCAGAAATCGTAATCAACCGCGGCCAGAATCACCATGAACTCACCGACAAAGCCGGAGGTTGCTGGTAGGCCGCAATTAGCCATGGCTAAAAAGACCATGAACACAGAGAACTTAGGCATGCGGTGAATCACGCCACCAAAGTCCGCGATTTGCCGGGTGTGCATACGATCGTAAAGAACGCCAATCGCCAAGAACATCGCCCCCGAAATAAAGCCGTGGGAGATCATTTGAATGATGCCGCCCTCAATGCCCAGTGGGCTAAACAGGAAGAAGCCCAAGGTAACAAAACCCATGTGGGCTACCGATGAATACGCCACCAGTTTTTTCATGTCTTTTTGGACTAGAGCTACCAGGCCAACGTAAATCACCGCAACCAGTGATAAGAAAATGATAAAGGGGCCGAGGTACATGCTGGCATCGGGCGCAATTGGCAAAGAGAAACGCAAGAAGCCATAAGCGCCAAGCTTAAGCATGATGGCTGCCAACACGACCGATCCACCGGTCGGCGCTTCCACGTGTACATCGGGCAGCCAAGTATGCAGTGGCCACATCGGCACCTTGACTGCAAAAGCCATAAAGAAGGCAAAGAAGATGAGCATCTGCTCAACGATATCCAGAGGGGCATGGTGCCAAGACTGAATGTCAAAAGTATTGGTGGCGTTATAGAGGTATAGCATCGCTACTAGGGTGAGCAAGGACCCTAGCAAGGTGTAGAGGAAGAATTTAAATGCGGCATAAATTCGGCTCTTGCCACCCCACACACCAATGATGATGTACATCGGTATCAAGGTAGCCTCAAAGAAGACATAGAAGAGCATGCCATCGAGCGCTGAAAACACACCGATCATCAGGCCAGACAAGATCATGAAAGAAGCCAGGTACTGCGAGACTTTTTCAGTAATCACTTCCCAAGCAGCAAGCACAACAAAAATGTTGATAAAGGCCGTGAGCACCACAAACCAAACCGAGATGCCGTCAACACCTAAGTGGTAGTTGATGTCATAGCGCGGAATCCAGCTCAGCTTTTCCACAAATTGCATGGCAGCCGTCGTCTCATCAAACTGCAAGATCAAAGGCAACGTAGCAATAAAACCCAATACGGAGCCAAACAAGGCAAGATAACGCACTCCCAAGGACGGACGCTCAGACCCGTAAATCAAAATGATCAGACCAAAAACGATCGGGATCCAAATGGCGTAAGAAAGAATCATAAGGAAGGGGTTAACTTAATAAGCAAGGTAAATATAGGTATACAAAATCCATGACAGCAAGGCGATTAGGCCCAAAATCATGGCAAAGGCATAGTGGTACAAGTAACCCGATTGCAAGTGGCGAATCACGCCCGAGAATCGTCCGATCAAATGGGCACTGCCATTCACTAGCATGCCATCGATGATTTTTTGATCACCGCGATGCCAAAATACGCCGCCAAACCAAAGCATTCCCTTTGCAAAGACAGCCTGGTTTAAATCATCCAAATAATATTTGTGGTCGAGCAACTTCTTAATTGGGGCAAAGGCTTCGGCGACCTTTGCAGGCAAAGTAGGCATCCACAGGTAACCGATCGCAGCGGTCAGCACACCCAAAACAACCAATAGTAAAACCGATGTACTAAACGCATGTATTGCCATCGCAACCGGGCCGTGGAATGCCTCGGCCAAGTGCTTCATCACGGGATGCTTGGCGATATCAATAAAGATGGAGTCGCCAAAGAAGGTGCCGTATAGCAGTGGGTCGATGGTGTAAAAGCCAATGATGACCGATGGAATGGCTAAGAGGATTAGTGGAATAGTCACTACCCATGGGGACTCATGGGGCTTCTCCCCTGGCGCCAGACCGTGATGCGCATGGTCATCGTGACCATGATCGTCAGAACCATGTGCATGGTGCTCATGGCTTGCATGCCCGAAACGCTCTTTGCCATGGAACACATAGAAATACAAACGGAAGGAATAAAGGGCAGTAACAAAGACACTGGCCATTACTGCAAACAAGGCAAATCCAGAGCCGGGAATGGTGCTGGCTGCCACTGCTTCAATAATCGAGTCTTTGGAGTAAAAGCCCGAGAAAAACGGTGTGCCAATGAGTGCCAAACTACCCAAAAGCATCATTAGGCAAGTGATCGGCATGTACTTCCACAAGCCGCCCATCTTGCGCATGTCTTGCTCATGGTGCATTCCTAAAATCACACTGCCCGCTCCAAGGAATAAAAGGGCCTTGAAAAAGGCGTGGGTCATTAAATGGAAAATCGCAATCGGATAAGCAGAGACGCCCAAGGCAATCGTCATGAAGCCCAGTTGCGAGAGCGTGGAATAGGCAACCACCCGCTTGATGTCGGTCTGCACAATACCCAGAAAGCCCATGAAGAGTGCGGTAATCGAGCCAATCACCAAGATAAAGCTGAGCGCCACATCCGATAGCTCAAACAAGGGCGACATGCGACTGACCATGAAGATACCAGCAGTCACCATCGTTGCCGCATGAATCAATGCCGAGATTGGGGTTGGGCCTTCCATCGAATCGGGCAGCCATACATGCAAGGGAAACTGCGCTGACTTACCCATTGCACCAATAAAGAGGCAGATGCACGCCACGGTGACTAAATTCCAGTCGGTACCGGGTAAGGTCTGCGCTGCTAAAACGGTGTTTTGCGCAAAGATGGCATCGTAGTTCATCGAGCCTGTACCAGCCAATAGCAGGCCAATGCCCAGAATGAAACCAAAATCACCTACGCGGTTTACTAAAAAGGCCTTCATATTAGCGAAGACAGCCGTTTTGCGCTCGTAGTAAAAGCCAATCAATAAATACGATACGACGCCCACTGCTTCCCAGCCAAAGAAGAGCTGCAGTAAGTTATTGCTCATGACCAGCATCAGCATGGCAAAGGTGAATAAAGAAATGTACGAGAAGAAGCGATTATAGCCTTCCTCTTCTGCCATATAGCCGATGGTGTATATGTGCACCATCAAGGAAACAAAGGTCACCACTACCATCATCATGGCGCTGAGTGGGTCAATTAAGAAACCAATATCAAAACTAAATTCGCCCAACTGCATCCAACGGTACACCGAGCCGTTGAAATAAAAACCATCCATCACCTGCATCAACACATTGCAAGACAAAATGAAGGCAATCATCACACCTAAAATAGCGATGGTTTGGCAGGCACCACGACTCAATTGCTTACCTATAAAGCCGGTACCAAAAAAACCCACCAACATACTGCCTATTAATGGCGCAAGCGGTATGGCGCAGAGTACGGGAATAGTCAGGGTCAGTTCCATTACGAGGTCTTTTTAAACTAGCCTTTGAGGTGATCAAGCTCTTCAGCATTGATCGAATCGAATTTACGGAACAGGGTTACTAGAATTGCCAAGCCGATCGCAGCCTCGGCAGCAGCTACCGTTAAGATAAAGAATACAAAGACTTGACCCGCCATATCCCCTAAGTAGTAGGAGAAGGCAACAAAGTTCATATTGACCGATAAAAGCATGAGTTCAATCGCCATCAATAAAATAATGATGTTGCGGCGATTTAAGAAAATACCAACAACACTAATCGCAAACAAAATGGCGCCGAGTACTAAAAAATGCGCAAGCGTAATGGTCATGATGGATCTCCGCTCTTATTGCCGCGTTGATCTTGCTTTGCATCCATCTCGGAGTCCATCTTGACCATGCGCATCCGGTCAGCAGGGTTGACTGCAACCTGATCGGCCACAATCTGCGACTTGGAATCTTTACGGCGACGCAAGGTTAATGCAACCGCAGCAATAATGGCAACGAGCAAAATGATGCCGGCAATTTCAAAGGCGTATACGTAGTCCACGAAGAGGACGCGACCCAATGCTTGGGTATTGGGAACACCCCCCATTTCTTCTAACATGGGTTGTAGCGGCAGCGTTGTGCCCACAAAGCCCCGGATCAAGACAATTGAGAGCTGCATCACAATCACAGCACCAATCAAAAACGCCACCGGCAAAAACTTCTTAAAGTCGCGGCGCAAATGCGCCAAATCCAAATCAAGCATCATCACCACGAAGAGGAATAGCACCATCACCGCACCAACGTAAACCAAGATCAAGACGAGACTCAAGAATTCAGCGCGCAGCAGCATCCACAAACCTGAAGCACAGAAAAAAGCCAGAATCAAAAAGAGTGCTGAGTTGACGGGATTGCGCGCGGTAATCACCTGCAGCGCGGACAGCACCAAGATGCCTGCGAAGGCATAAAAGAAAATGGAATAGATGGTTGCGGGTTCGAAAGTCATAACAGGAAATTAACGGTATGGGGCATCTGCTGTCCGATTGGCTGCAATCTCGGTCTCATACTGATCCCCAACCGCCAAAAGCATGTCTTTGGTGAAATACAGGTCGCCGCGCTTATCGCCAAAGTACTCAAAAATATTGGTTTCAACAATGGCGTCGACTGGACAAGCCTCTTCGCAAAAGCCACAAAAAATGCATTTGGTTAAATCAATGTCATAGCGGGTAGTACGACGCGTGCCATCTTCCCGTTGATCGGATTCAATCGAAATCGCCATGGCGGGGCAAACCGCTTCGCATAATTTACAAGCGATGCAACGCTCTTCTCCATTGGGGTAGCGACGCAAGGCATGCAGCCCGCGAAAACGCGGCGACTGCGGTGTCTTTTCTTCCGGGTACTGCACAGTGAACTTGGGCTTAAAGAGGTATTTACCGGTGATGGCCATCCCAGTCAATATATCCTTGAGCATAAGGCTGCTTAAAAACTGATTTATTCGCTTAAACATAATCGTGGCTTAGTTCCAAATGTTCCATGGAGAAATGACCCAAGTACCAACCAAAATGACCCAAAAAACGGACAGTGGGATGAAGATCTTCCAGCCCAAGCGCATGATTTGGTCGTAACGGTAACGTGGCAAGGTGGCCCGCAACCAAATAAAGCAAGAGAGGATGAAGAAAGTCTTGGCAAACAGCCAGAAGAAACCTGGAATGTCACGCAGGATGGGTAAATCCAAAATCGGCAACCAACCGCCCAAGAACAAAATCGATGTGAGCGCTGCAATCATGATCATATTGGCGTATTCAGCCAAAAAGAACATCGCATAGGCCATGCCGGAATACTCAACCATGTGGCCAGCCACAATCTCAGACTCACCCTCGACTACGTCAAATGGGTGGCGATTGGTTTCTGCAACGCCAGAAATAAAGTAAATCAAGAACATAGGCAATAAGGGAAGCCAGTTCCAAGACATAAAGTTAATGCCCATGTCGGCAAAGAAGCCCGTATCTTGCAACAAGACGATTTTGCTTAAATTGAGCGACCCAGAAATAATCAGTACGGTTACGAGCGCGAAACCCATGGCGATTTCATAGGAAATCATTTGCGCTGAAGCGCGCATTGCAGCCAAGAAGGGGTACTTTGAATTCGATGCCCACCCCGCCAAAATAACGCCGTACACCCCGATTGATGAAATCGCAACCACGTACAAGAGTCCCGCATTGACATCCGCCAATACCATCTCCGCCTGAAACGGTATGACGGCCCAAGCCGCAAAGGCCGGTGCAATCACCATCACTGGCGCAACAACGAACAGCACCTTATTTGAGCGGGTAGGCGAAACAATTTCTTTGAGCAACAACTTAATGGCATCGGCAATCGGTTGCAGCAATCCCAATGGTCCCGTTCGATTTGGACCCAGGCGGATGTGCATCCAGCCAATCAGCTTACGCTCCCACAAGGTCATGTAGGCAACCGCCGCAAACATCGGCAATACAATCGCAACGATCTTAGTCAGCGTCCAAA
>CAMDKY010000020.1 GCA_945901245.1 Polynucleobacter meluiroseus
CGACATCCATAAACTCAATAAAGCGCAAGGTGACACCGGTGTTTCGGAAGTGACTGGCCATCGCAATGATCTCCTGATCATTCGTGCCTTTTTTCACCACCATATTGACTTTGATTGACTCAAAGCCCGCTTCTTGAGCTGCAGCAATGCCGTCCAGCACATCGCTAACCGGAAAATCCACATCATTCATTTTTTTAAAGATGGCATCGTTCAAACCATCTAAGCTAATGGTGAGGCGATCTAAGCCGGCTGCCTTGAGTTGCGCTGCTTTTTTTCGCAACAGGCTGCCGTTGGTGGTGAGGGTTAATTCAAGGGGATTGCCATCCGGTTTTTTAACCTCCGCCAGCATCGCGATTAAGGTTTCTACATTCTTGCGAAGCAATGGCTCGCCACCCGTTAAGCGAATTTTTTCAACGCCAAGCGATGCAAAAATGACCGTGAGGCGTGTCATCTCTTCAAAACTCAGCAAGGCACTTTGGGATAGATAGGGGTAGTCCTGATCAAACACTTCTTTGGGCATGCAATAGGTGCAGCGGAAGTTGCACCGATCCGTGACTGAAATACGTAAATCACGCAAAGGACGTCCACGCAAATCAACTGACCGGCTTGTGGGGGCGGTCAGGGTAGACGGCATTACAGGGGCAAGGCCCTTGCCTTCATCGATGCGGATGGGGATTACGCGTTCAACCATGACTCAATTATGGCGGTGATTTAAATGGGGCGCTTAATTAAACAAAACCCCAGTGAAGGGGCTTTGTTGGTTTAGATTTCTTTCGGCACCGATTTTTCCTGCCCGCCGGTTTCGATCAGGACCATGGGCCCCTGAGGAAGTGCGGCTGGTGGCTTGGGTTCACGTACAACCCGCATTGGGGCTGGCTCCGCTTGGATCTGGATTTGAACTTCAGCTAATTTAGCTGTGTCTGTCCCAACCCAAACCATGCCCGCCGATTCGATGACCTGCTGCAGTGGCTTTTCTTCGAGTGGGGTGAAAGCCACCTTGGGTAGCTCAGGTGCTGGCGCTAACGCTACCGGCGCTATTGCTACAGGCTTTGCCGGTGCCGTAGTTACTGGAATAAAACTGGCTACGGCTGATTCGGAAGGTTGTTGGACTGCACCGTTATTACGCTCGCTGTTATTTGAGCGCGGTGGACGAGAGCCGCGACCACCCGATTGTGGGCTTGGCTTGCGAGCAGCAAAGCTGGCAGTCAGTTCGCTGGTAGGCATGGTTGCCGATGATCCGGCCATGCCCAATGGAGGCCATGCGCCACCAGCGGAGTAGCTAGTGATTACCGTTGCGTTTACTTCTGCGCCACCTTCACTACGTTCAGTGCGTTGTCCGCGACCACGACCGCGTCGATTGCGACCGCGACCCCGGCGTTCATCACTACCATCCGCCGCTGAATTGCTATCGTCTGTGGTGGGAGCATCGTTTGACTTCGTGCTAGAGGCATCTGCATCGCTACGCGCTACTTCAGGGCGCTCGGTGCGACCATTGCGATTGCGACCGCGGCCTTCTTGACGGGGTTTTGCTTCACGTGCGCCTTCAGTGTTCGAGCTTGCATCAGGAGCCGCGCCTGCTGGCCGCTCGATCCGTTCACTCCGCTCGCTGCGTTCACCGCGACGCCCACGATTGCGTCCGCCACGATCACCGCCATTGCGGTTGCCATCGCGGCCCTGGGCATTACGGCCGCGTGGGGCTGCAGGTGCTGGTTTAACTTCAGGCTCACTCGATGAGAACAGGTTTTTGATGAAACCAAAGAAACCGCCCGAGCTCGATTGTGTATCGGTACTTGATGTGCGTGCTGGGCGCGGCTGGGCAACCGGCGCTGGTTGGCTAGGCGTAATGCCTTTGACAGCAGCCTCAGGACGCGCCTTTACATCACCTTCTTTGCGACTTACTACCGTATCAGCTTCGAGTTCACGCGCAGCCTCTTCAGCCATAACATAACTGGCTTTTTGATCGTCAAGGCGAACATCGTCATGGCGCAAGCGCTCTAGTTTGTAATGCGGTGTTTCCAAATGTTTATTTGGAATCATCAAGACATTGACTTTGAAGCGGCTTTCGATCTTAATGACCTCAGCACGTTTTTCATTCAAGAGGAAGGCAGCGACTTCCACTGGAACTTGGGTATGAATCGCGGCTGTATTTTCTTTCATGGCCTCTTCTTGAATGATCCGCAAGACTTGCAATGCGGACGATTCGGTATCGCGAATGTGCCCTGTGCCATTACAGCGTGGGCAGGCAACGTGGCTCCCTTCGGATAAAGCAGGGCGCAAACGTTGACGTGACATTTCCATCAGGCCAAACTTGGAAATCTTGCCCATCTGAACCCGAGCGCGATCGTGACGCAGGGCATCACGCAAGCGATTTTCGACATCCTTTTGACTCTTGCTTGACTCCATATCAATGAAGTCAATCACAATCAGACCACCAAGATCGCGTAAGCGGGCTTGACGTGCAATCTCATCGGCTGCTTCAAGGTTAGTGCGCGTAGCAGTCTCTTCAATATCCGATCCGCGGGTAGCGCGTGCGGAGTTGACGTCGACCGAAACTAAGGCTTCGGTATGGTCAATCACAATGGCGCCGCCAGAAGGCAGGGGAACGGTACGGGAGTAGGCCGTCTCAATTTGGTGCTCAATTTGGAAGCGCGAAAAGAGCGGAACATCATCGTGATAACGTTTAACGCGCGGCAAGTTATCTGGCATGACGACCGACATAAAGGCTTGCGCCTGCTCAAAAATGTCGTCGGTGTCGATCAGGATTTCGCCAATATCGGGCTGGAAATAGTCGCGAATCGCACGAATCACGAGGCTAGACTCTAAATAAATCAAAAGGGGTGCGGAATTGCCTTGGGCTGCTTCATCAATTGCCTTCCACAGCTGCATCAGGTAGCTTAAGTCCCACTGCAATTCGACTGCATCGCGGCCAATACCGGCAGTGCGGGCAATGATGCTCATGCCGTCCGGTATTTCAAGCTGACCCATGGCCTCACGAAGCTCTTGCCGGTCCTCGCCCTCAATGCGGCGCGATACGCCACCGCCGCGTGGGTTGTTTGGCATTAATACCAAGTAGCGACCAGCTAAGGAAACAAAAGAGGTGAGTGCGGCGCCTTTTTGGCCGCGCTCTTCTTTTTCTACCTGAACAATGATTTCTTGGCCTTCGCGCAAGGCTTCTTTAATGGTGGCATTGCGGACGTCCACTCCATCTTTAAAGTAGGTGCGAGCCACTTCTTTAAATGGCAGGAAGCCGTGGCGTTCTTCGCCATAATTGACAAAACACGCTTCAAGCGAGGGCTCAATGCGCGTAATAACGCCTTTGTAAATATTGCCTTTGCGTTGTTCACGACCGGCAGCTTCAATATCAATATCGATTAATTTTTGACCATCGACGATGGCGACTCTCAACTCTTCTTGTTGAGTTGCATTAAATAACATGCGTTTCATAACACTCTCCTATGGGGGAGGGTGTCGCTGCGCGGTGCGGTAGGGGACAGAATAGCGCCATCACGGGGTTACATTCCCAAGTGGCTTTGCAAGTGTGGAACAAGCTTATGCCTAGCGCTGCGCTGGGCTTAAACCGATCTAAAGGGTATGAAGGTCGGTGCCACACTGGACACTCGCCGCAGAGACCTCCTTAAGGTCATCAATGCAGGCGCGTGCCTGAAAACTGTCTTCTAATCGCGGGTCGCGGCAAACGGCACACCAACCCTGCGCCTCATTAAAACGGGAGAGGGGCAACCCCGGGAGTCTTTTTAAGGGCGACTCCAAGCTCCACGATGAATTTCTGCATCGGGCCAATTAATTGGCTAGTGCCTTGATTATACGGTAGAAGTGGATTGACAATAAGGGTATTCTTAGTTTCTTTGCTATTTTGGCGAAGAAAACACCCCATCATGAAATCCGACCCTACTCCTAGCCCAAGCCCCAGTCCAAACGCCCCAAAAGCTGCTGCACAGGTCCTATTTCAGACGATCGGGCCGGAAGAGGCCGGGCAACGCCTCGATAATTACCTTCTGAAATGGGCCAAGGGGGTTCCGAAGAGTCACCTCTATCGCATCATTCGCTCGGGCGAGGTTCGGGTCAACAAGAAACGCGCAGAGCCCACCACCCGTCTAATTGAGGGGGATTTAATCCGAATTCCGCCAGTACGCTTAGCTGCCCCTGATCGCGGACCGGCTGAAAATGCCTTTAAAGACCAATCGCGTGCCCAGTTGTATTCCACCAAAATGCCGATTTTGTTCGAAGATGAGGCTTTATTGATTGTGGATAAGCCATCTGGCTTGGCGGTCCATGGTGGTTCTGGCATTTCTCTGGGCGTGATTGAGACCCTCCGCATCACACGACCCGAGTTGCATTTCCTGGAGTTAGTGCACCGGCTCGATCGCGATACGTCGGGCGTGCTGATGCTGGCGAAAAAGCGCAGCGCCCTCGTTGAAATGCATCGCCAAATTCGGGAAGGCCTGACAGATAAGCGTTATTACTTGGCAGCCCATGGGCAGATCACACTGGCAAGCCCGACGGTGCAACTGAAGTTTCCTTTGCATAAATACTTATTGGCTAATGGAGAGCGCCGCGTAAAAGTCGATCCGCAAGGATTGCCAAGCCATACATCCCTGCGCGTAACTCAAGTCTATGAGCGGGGTGAGGATCGGATCAGCATGGCAGAGGCCCAGTTAAAAACCGGCCGTACCCACCAAATTCGAGTGCACTTGCAAAAAATAGGGCATCCGATTTTGGGAGACGATAAATACGGCATTGAGGATGAGGATCGCCGCTTAAAACCCAAGCGACTCTTATTGCATGCCCACCTTGCAGGCTTTATTCATCCACGCACCGGCGAGAAAATGCGCATTGAGTCGCCCTTACCGCCGGACTTTGCCGCATTTTTAAAGGGCTTTCACCCGTTTAGGTCAGAAACGGTATAGTGACTCATCCTCATTTAGCAAAGTCCGTAGTAATGCCGCAAGACCAATTACCCCGCAAGCTTAGCCAGGGCAAAAATCAAGAGCGGCGCTACGAACTCATCGTCTGGGATTGGGACGGCACCATCATTGATTCCACCCCAACCATTGTGTTTTGCATTCAGCAGGCCTGCCGCGATCTTGGTTTCCCCGAGCCGGATGATTCGTTGGCTAGTTCGGTCATTGGATTGGGCATTCAGGATTCATTGCGTAGGGCAGTGCCATGGATTGAGCCGGTGCATTTTCCGAAACTGGTTGATCGGTTTCGGCACCATTATTTAGCGCGCGATCATGATCTGCATTTGTTTAATGGAATTCGAGACCTGTTAGAGGAACTGCGTTCTGCTGGTTTTCGTCTGGGCGTCGCAACGGGCAAATCGCGCGTTGGCTTAGATCGCTCTTTGGCTCACCATGACCTTGGCCATTTGTTTGATGAAACCCGTACTGCAGACGAATCGTTTTCTAAACCACACCCCGGTATGTTGCTTGAGCTCTCAGATGTGCTGCAAGTGCCCGTTCGTCGAATGTTGATGGTGGGCGATACCACCCATGATTTACAAATGGCGATCAATGCCGGCGTTGATGGAGTTGCAGTGACGTATGGCGCACATCCTTTAGATACCTTACAAACAAGCCATTCGCTGGGTTATGTACACAGCGTGCCAGAACTAAGTGACTGGCTTAAACAAAATACCTATACTGAATTAGTTGCAGCAAAACCGCATAAGGATTAAGCATGGAACAAGAGAAAAATTGGGAGCGTCAAGCGCTAGAGCACCTTCTTTTAGAAAATCTAAAAGAGAGTCGAAAAGCGCGGCGTTGGAGAACTGCATTGCGGGTATTCTCCCTGGTCTTGATTATTGGCTTGATTTTGCAAGTGTTTGATGTACGACTCTTTGGTGGCAGCTTTGGCACCGAGCGCCATACGGCCATGGTCAGCATCGAGGGTGAGATTAGCCCAAATGCCATTGCCAATGCCTTGGATGTGGGATCGGCCTTGCAAGCTGCGTTTGAAAATGACAACAGCGTGGGTGTGATTTTGCGTATTAATAGTCCGGGCGGATCGCCAGTGCAATCGGGGATCATTAATGACGAAATTCGGCGCTTACGCGCGCTGTATCCGAACAAGCCGCTGCATGTGGTGGTGGAAGATATCTGTGCTTCCGGCGGTTATTACATCGCAGTTGCGGGCGATCAAATTCTGGTGGATAAAGCCAGTATTGTGGGTTCGATTGGGGTAGTAATGGATAGCTTTGGCTTTACTGGATTAATGGATAAGCTAGGCATCTCACGCCGGATGATTACGGCGGGTTCCAACAAAGGCATGCTCGACCCCTTTAGCAAGGAAGATCCAAAGCAAGTCGAAATGGTGCAAACCATGCTCAATGAAATTCACCAGCAATTTATTACGGTTGTGCAAGCGGGGCGCGGAGATCGACTTAAGGGTGGTGATGAATTATTTTCTGGGCGCGTGTGGAATGGCGAGCAAGCCGTCAAACTCGGATTAGCCGATGGTTTTGGTACGGTTGATACAGTGGCTCGCGATGTATTTAAGGCGCCTAATGTGCTGGATTACACCATGAAAGAAAACTTTGCCGAGCGGGTTGCAAAACGCTTTGGTGCTGAGATGGGTTCTGCCGCCGGCAAAGCATTAGTGCGGTCGGGCGATATCAAATAAGGTTTAGTGGGCTAGCAATAAAAATACGCAGGGCCGATTTTGCAAGGCAGCACAGGCTGCCTCGCTGGAAAATCTTTTCTTCCAGTCTGCAAGTGCCATGCTGCTGATTTCTTCCGTCGGCAGACTTAAGTCAAGCGCGAGGCATAGATGCGTTTGGGGTGCGAGCGCCTGCAGGCAACTCGTCATCATGGCCGCGTTGCGATAAGGCGTCTCAATCCAAAGCTGCGTTTGCTGCAGCTTGCGCGATTCAGACTCCAATTGCTTGAGGCGTGTAGTACGTTCAACGCCATCTTGCGGCAGGTAACCCTGAAATGCGAAACGCTGCCCATTTAGCCCGCTCGCCATTAAAGCCAAGAGCAGTGAGCTTGGGCCAATCAGTGGTTTAACGCAAGCACCTAGGCGATGTGCCGCCCACACCAGCTCTGCTCCAGGATCAGCCACTCCAGGCACGCCGGCCTCCGACATCAGGCCAATATCGATGCCGCGCAGCAAGGGCTCGAGGAGTGCTTCCGGCTTGATCTTGTCGCCGTACTTGGCATTACGCGCAGCGCCGCGCCATTCGGTCATGTGCATTTCTTGTATGGAACATGCTAAGGGCACGAGGCTATCAATCGACTTTAAAAACGCACGCGCCGTTTTAGCGTCCTCGACAATCCAATGCCTTAATTGGGATGCACAGCGCATGGTTTCGACTGGCATGACGTGGGGAAGTTGTATTGATCGCTCTACATCTCCCAGGGTATTGGGTACCAAGTAAAGCGTACCGAGCTTAGCGGTATTCGTCATGACCGATTGTTTCCGGGTGGGGGAATTGCAAAACTAACATCACGAAGCATGGTGCTCAAGGCAATCAAGGGTAGGCCGATGAGCGCAGTAGGATCATCCGAGCGAATGGATTCCAACAAGGCAATGCCCATGCCTTCGCATTTAGCGCTTCCGGCACAGTCATAGGGCTGCTCTAACTTTAGGTAATCGATCAGAGTGGTATCAGGCAGATCCCGAAATCGAACCTCGGTTGTGACATTCATCGCTACAGAATAATCTGCTCGCATTAAGCAGACGGCAGTATGAAAGAAGACAGTCTGACCACGCATGCGTTGCAACTGCAAAAGCGCATTGTCAAAGTTGCCTGGTTTGCCAATCGCCTCACCGTGGAGATCAGCCGCCTGATCCGAGCCGATGACCCAAGCATGGGGATGAACCTTTGCGATAGCCGCCGCTTTTGCAATGGCCAAACGCAGTGCCATAGCGGCAACCCCTTCATTTGGCAGGGGATGCTCGTCTACTGCGGGCGAAATAGCCTCAAAAGGCAAACCCAAGCGCGCCAAAAGGTCACGACGGTAAATCGAGCTCGAGGCCAATATGAGCGGCTGTGTTTGTGGGTTACTCATGCAGTAAGCCTACCTTCATTTAGACTAAGAGCATGAATCGTAATCCCGTTTTGCCTTCGCTGACCTTGTCCACCGAGCCTAAAGCGCTGCGCTCAGTCGATCTGCTGGTCCCTCAGACCTACTCTGGAAACGGGTTTTTAGCACTGGATGACTTGCCGCGAGTTGCTTTAGAGGCTGCCTCCGTTTCAGTAGGCGATGGCTTTGAATGGTCGGTACAAACCTTTTTTGATGGGCTCTCAGGCGGCGAGCCCCGCCTAAAGATGAATTTAACCCTCAAGGGTCAGATGCACCTCATATGCCAGCGCTGCATGCTGCCCTGCGTCGTACATATTGAGGAGTCGCGTCAGTTCGTGTTTTTGGCCGATGAGGCCTTAGCGGATGCCTTTCCGATGGAAGAGGATGCACTAGAGCCTTTGGTCATGAGTGCGCAGTTTGATCTGTTGGGAACCATTGAAGACGAGATTTTGCTCTCCCTACCATTGATTCCGAAGCACCCCGAGGGCGTATGTGAGGCGGCTAGCCTAGGGTCCGGGGCAAAAGATTCTATGAATCAGGGCGAAATACTAAAAAAACCAGATAATCCTTTCAACATATTGAAAAATATGAAGAAAAAAGAGTAGGCCGAAGCGGTAGATCGACCTATTAAGGGCTTTAATGCCACTCCAGCTGTCTGTTTTTAGGCGGTATCTATGATAGAATCTTGCATTGCTTAGGAGTTCAACATGGCCGTCCAACAAAACAAAAAATCCCCTTCCAAGCGTGGCATGCACCGTGCGCACGACTTTTTAACCGCACCCGCTACTGCTGTTGAGGCGACTACTGGCGAGGCACACTTGCGTCACCACATTTCCCCAAACGGCTACTATCGTGGCCGCAAAGTTGTTAAAACCAAGAACGATTAATTCCTCGGATCTCCTGATCGAAGCGGCTCTAATTTAATTAAGCCGCTTTTTTTCTTAAAACACAATTTGCTGCAATGACTAAGCCCAAGAGCGTGACTCTCGCAGTCGATGCCATGGGTGGCGACCATGGTGTTTCGGTTACCGTGCCTGCTAGTTGTGCTTTCCTAGCACTTCATGCCGACGTTAATATCACTTTAGTTGGTAACGCCGAGGCGATCGAGCTTGTCCTTGGCGAGCTAAGCGATGTACCGCGCGACCGCATTCAGATTATTCCTGCTACTGAAGTGGTGCTGATGGACGACTCGATTGAGGTTGCCTTGCGTCGTAAAAAAGATTCATCCATGCGCATTGCGATCGAGCAAGTTCGAGATAAAAAAGCCGATGCCATCATTTCTTCAGGCAATACTGGTGCCTTGATGGCCATTTCACGCTACATCTTAAAAACCCTAGATGGGATTGATCGGCCTGCAATTGCAACGGGCATGCCAAATGAATTGGGTGAAGCGACTACGGTATTGGATTTGGGCGCGAATGCTGATTGTGAGGCATTGCATTTAATGCAGTTTGCCCAGATGGCTGATGTGATGGTGCGGGTGGTAGAGGGAAAACCAAGCCCAACGATTGGTTTGCTCAACATTGGCGAGGAAGTAATCAAGGGCAATGAGGTCGTTAAGCTTGCCGGAGAATTACTTCGTGCCAGCAATCTTAATTTTTATGGCAATGTAGAGGGTAACGATATTTTTAAGGGCACCACTGACATTGTGGTGTGCGATGGTTTTGTCGGTAACGTAGTTTTAAAGGCAAGCGAAGGATTGGCTAAGATGATGAGCGGCTTAATTCGCGAGGAGTTTAAGCGTTCATGGCTTACCCGCTTGATGGCGATGTGCGCTATGTTGCCACTACTGCGCGTCCGCAAGCGAGTTGACCACCGACGTTATAACGGCGCCGTGTTATTGGGTCTGCGCGGATGCGTTATTAAAAGCCATGGCTCTGCCGACAGTTTTGGTTTTGGTTTTGCCTTAGAGCGCGCTTATGAAGCAGCCAAAGGCAATATGGTGGAGCGCATTGCTGACGCGTTTGCATTGAGAGGCCCAGCATGATGATTCATTCGCGTATTGCTGGTACTGGTAGTTACTTACCAGCACAACGCTTAACTAATGACGACTTGGTGGCGCGTTTAGCCAAGACCGGACTGGAGACCAGTGACGAGTGGATTAAGACGCGCAGCGGTATCAAGGCGCGCCACTTTGCAAGCGACACCGAGCTCACCAGCGACCTGGGATTGAGGGCGGCGCAGGCTGCCATGGCCAGCGCCAATTGTGTTGCTGCCGATCTGGATTTGATAATTCTAGCTACCTCTACGCCAGACCACCTAGGCGGCTTCCCGAGTACAGCCTGCGTAATTCAAGATAAGTTGGGTGCCCACCATGGCTGCGCTGCTTTTGATGTGCAAGCCGTATGTGCTGGATTTATGTATGCCATGGCAGTTGCCGATGCCATGATTCGTACTGGCGCCTATCGCAAGGTATTAGTGATTGGTGCAGAAGTGTTTTCTCGCATCCTCGACTTTCAAGACCGTACCACCTGTGTTTTGTTTGGTGATGGCGCAGGCGCAGTCATTTTGGAGGCAAGCGCTGAGCCAGGTATTTTGGCGAGTGCATTGCATGCCGATGGCAGTCAACGCGATATTTTGTGTGTACCAGGCAGATCAGTCAGCGGCGGAATTACGGGATCGCCGTTTATGACGATGGATGGTCAGGCGGTATTTAAATTGGCCGTCAAAGTACTCGAGCAAGTTGCCCATGAAGTGCTCGAGCGAGCGAATTTAAAACCCGAACAGATTGATTGGTTGGTGCCACACCAGGCCAATATTCGGATCATGGAGGGCACAGCCCGCAAGATGGGTATGTCGATGGATAAGGTGATCGTGACGGTCTCAGAGCACGGCAATACATCGGCTGCATCGATTCCACTCGCGCTCGATGCGGGTGTGCGATCGGGGCAAATTCAGCGGGGTCAATATCTCTTACTCGAGGGTGTAGGCGGTGGTTTTGCCTGGGGCGCAGTTGTCTTAAAATTTTAATCTAGCGATTCTTTGGAATTTTTTATATGACATTTGCATTTGTTTTCCCGGGCCAAGGCTCCCAGTCGGTAGGAATGCTCAATACCATTGCGGATCGCCCTGAGGTACGTGCCACCTTACAAGAGGCATCCGATGCCTTGGGTGAAGACATTGGCAAGTTAATTGCTGAAGGACCTGCCGAAGCTCTAGCGCTGACCACCAATACACAGCCTGTAATGCTCACCGCTGGGGTTGCGTTTTATCGCGCTTGGTTGGCCGCCGGCGGACCCGAGCCTGCCCTGATGGCCGGCCATAGCTTAGGCGAGTACTCTGCCTTAGTCGCATCGAATGCATTGGCGTTTAAAGATGCGGTGCCCTTGGTGCGCTTTCGTGCGGAAGTAATGCAAAGTGCAGTCCCAGTTGGAACTGGAGGTATGGCAGCCATTTTGGGTTTGGATGATGCTACCGTGGTGGAAGTTTGCAGCGCAGCAAGTCATGCTGCTGGCGGAGTAGTAGAGGCAGTGAATTTCAATGCGCCTGGGCAAGTGGTCATTGCCGGCGCTAATTCCGCAGTGACGAAAGCCTGTGAGTTGCTAAAAGAGGCGGGCGCGAAGCGCGCCTTACCTTTGCCGGTATCAGCGCCATTCCATTCATCGCTGTTGCAGCCGGCCTCTGAAAAACTCAAAATGTATTTAGAAAATCTGGTGATTGTTACCCCAGAAATTCCGGTGATTAACAATGTGGATGTCACCATCCTCAGTACCCCAGCTGACATTAAAGAATCTTTAGTGCGCCAGGCTGCCAAACCCGTACGCTGGCAAGAAATTATTCATGCGATGGCAGGGCAGGGTGTTACTCAAGTATATGAATGTGGTCCTGGCAAAGTTCTGGCCGGTCTGACTAAGCGCATTCATGAGGGCGTGATAGGCCTGCCGATTTTTGATGCGGTCAGCTTGGATGAAGCCTTAAAGGCAGTCAAAACACAGTAAGCACAAGGAATAAAAATGAATCTGGATTTAACAGGACAAATCGCACTGGTAACTGGCGCCTCGCGCGGCATTGGGCAGGCGATTGCGGATGCCTTGATGCTATCAGGCGCTAAGGTCATTGGCACTGCAACGACCGCTGAAGGTGCCGCCGCTATCGATGCCCGCTTAAAGGCCAATGGCGGCCGTGGGGTCGCACTGAATGTGACAGATCCTAAGGCGTGCGAGGACATTATTGACTCCATTGTGAAGGACTTTGGCGGCATTCAGATTTTGGTCAACAATGCCGGTATTACTCGCGATCAACTCGCAATGCGCATGAAATCGGAAGAATGGACCGATGTAATCGATACTAATTTAAGCGCGGTGTTTCGTTTGTCGCAGGCTGTGTTGCGGCCAATGATGAAGGCACGGACAGGTCGCATCATTAATATCACCTCGATCGTCGGGCACATGGGCAATGCCGGTCAGGCTAATTATGCAGCCGCCAAAGCTGGGGTATCCGGAATGACCCGGGCTTTGGCTCGCGAGATTGGCAGCCGTAACATAACGGTTAACTGCGTTGCACCCGGCTTTATTGATACCGACATGACTCGGGCTTTAAGCGAAGAGCAACAAAATGCCCTGAAATCGAACATTCCCCTGGCGCGCTTAGGCACCCCAGAGGATGTAGCTAGTGCGGTGGCTTTTTTGGCTTCCCCGGCAGCCGCATATATCACCGGAAATACCCTGCACGTCAATGGTGGCCTGTATTTAGCCTAATTTTATCAACCTGGAAATTGGCAGTTCCGCTATCGATTGCGCCAAACTGCTAAAATCTTTACATCGTTTTTTTACAACCCCTGGGGGACTTAATGGATAACATCGAACAACGCGTTAAGAAGATCGTCGCTGAGCAATTAGGCGTAGCTGAAGGAGACATCAAAAATGAGTCATCTTTTGTTAACGATTTAGGCGCTGACTCGCTTGACACGGTTGAATTGGTTATGGCTTTGGAAGACGAGTTTGGGATTGAAATTCCAGACGAAGAAGCGGAAAAGATTACTACCGTACAGCTTGCAATCGATTTCGCTAAATCAAAAGCCCAAGGTTAACTCCTTAGCGCTTAAGCGGTGTCAGTAATGAAAAACCAGCGCCGCGTAGTTGTCACCGGTTTGGGACTCATTTCCCCGGTGGGTAACTCAGTTGATACCGCATGGGCTAGCGTCATGGGTGGCAAAAGTGGTATCGCCACCATTACCAAGTTTGATCACACTCCGCTAAGTGTGCACTTTGCGGGTGAAGTGAAAGATTTCAATGTAGAAGAGTACGTCTCAGCCAAAGAGGCGCGCCACATGGATACCTTTATCCATTACGGCATTGCTGCTGGCGCGCAGGCGATTCGCGACAGCGGCATTGAAATTACCGAAGAAAATGCCGAGCGTATTGGCGTTATGGTGGGTTCTGGCATTGGCGGCCTACCCATGATCGAAGATACCGGCGCTGAATTGCTGGCCCGAGGCCCACGCCGCATTTCTCCCTTCTTTGTTCCGGGCTCGATCATCAATATGATTTCGGGGCACTTGAGTATTTTGTTCAACCTCAAAGGCCCGAACGTGGCTGCGGTAACTGCTTGCACGACAGGTTTACACAGCATTGGCCTTGCTGCACGATTAATTCAATATGGCGATGCCGATGTGATGGTGGCTGGTGGTTCAGAGTCCACCATTTCCGCCTTAGGTGTGGGCGGCTTTGCTGCTGCCCGGGCTCTATCAACCCGTAACGATGATCCTGCCACTGCTTCCCGTCCTTGGGATAAAGATCGGGATGGTTTTGTATTGGGTGAGGGCGCTGGTGTTGTCGTGCTCGAAGAATACGAGCATGCGCGTGCGCGTGGCGCCACCATTTATTGTGAATTACTCGGCTTTGGCATGAGCGGGGACGCGTATCACATGACTGCCCCCAATATGGATGGACCTAAGCGTTGCATGCAAAACGCCATGCGGGACGCGGGCCTCAATGCCGATCAAATTCAGTATGTCAATGCACATGGCACTTCAACGCCACTCGGCGACAAAAATGAGACTGAGGCAATTAAAGCGGCTTTGGGTGATCACGCCAAAAAGGTGATGGTCAATTCAACCAAGTCCATGACGGGTCATTTGTTGGGCGGCGCTGGCGGCCTTGAATCGGTCTTTACCATTCTGGCCCTGCATCACCAAAAATCGCCACCCACCATTAATATTTTTAACCAAGACCCTGAGTGTGACTTGGATTACTGCGCAAATACCGCGCGTGATGTCAAAATCGACCATGCCATCAAAAACAACTTTGGCTTTGGGGGTACTAACGGTACCTTGATTTTTGGTAAGTTGACCTAATATCTACCCATATCCATCCTTTTGGCCTCTTACGGCTGCATACAACATGAAAAAGACCTTTTTAGCGGTATTGACTGCCCTTAGCCTCGGCCTAACTGCATTTGTGCCCGCTTCTGTGGCGCAGTCGGCAAGGGTGTTGGCACCGGATTTCGCTGATTTGGTCGAAAAAGCCAGTCCGGCCGTAGTGAACATTCGGACCACAGAACAGCGCGCCTCACCCCAGCAGGCGCAAGGTGGACTTCCCCCTGGTATTCCGGAAGAGCAGGCAGAGTTTTTTCGCCGCTTCTTTGGCGTACCGCCTCCGGGCACCCCTAAATCTGCACCATCTCAGCCAGGACAGCCCCGTGAGGCTGAGCGCGGCGTTGGTTCTGGTTTCATTATTGAGTCCAATGGCTTGGTTTTAACCAACGCCCACGTCGTCGAAGGTGCCGATAAGATCTACGTCACCTTAACGGACAAGCGGGAATTTTTGGCGAAGCTACTGGGTGCAGACAAGCGAACCGACATTGCCGTTCTCAAGATAGAGGCCACGGGATTGCCTAAACTGCCATTGGGCGATTCATCCAAGCTACGTGTCGGTGAGTGGGTCTTGGCGATTGGCTCTCCTTTTGGTTTAGAGAACACCGTTACCGCTGGAATTGTGTCGGCTAAAAGCCGTGATACCGGCGACTATTTGCCGTTCATACAAACCGACGTAGCCGTAAACCCAGGTAATTCAGGTGGTCCCTTGATCAATACCTCGGGCCAGGTGATCGGCATCAATTCCCAAATTTTTAGCCGCTCGGGCGGCTATATGGGAATTTCGTTTGCCATTCCAATTGATGAGGCGATGCGAGTCGCCGATCAATTGCGCTCGACAGGTAAATTAGTGCGCGGCCGAATCGGCGTTGCTTTAGGTGACTTAAGTAAAGAAATGGCTGAGACCTTGGGTCTTGGACGTCCCCGTGGCGCATATGTACGCAATGTTGAGCCCAATGGCCCAGCAGCAAGCGGCGGCATTGAAGCCGGTGATGTGATTTTGACATTCGGTGGGCGCGACATTAGCAAATCAAGCGATCTCCCGCGCATCGTTGGCGAAACCAAGCCAGGCACGAAGGCAACGGTTCAGGTTTGGCGCAAAGGTGCTGCACGTGATATTTCCGTTGTTGTGGCCGACGCAGAGGCAAGCTCGAAAACCGCTGCCGCAAAGAAGCCAGATAGCCCAGCAGCCCCAGCAACCAGCAATAACCCCTTTGGACTGGGAGTAACGGAGTTGTCTGATGCCAAAAAACGCGAGCTCAACATTAAATCGGGAATTGAGGTCACCAGCTTGGGCGAGGGCGCAGTTGCCCGATCCGGAATTCGGGCAGGGGATGTGATCGTGCGGGTTGGTGATAGCGACATCACTAGCGTGAAGCAGTTTGAGACCCTGACCAAAGGATTGGATGCGAGCCGTGCTGTTGCCATATTTGTTCGCCGCGCAGATAGCACCCTGATTGTGCCGTTAAGGCCCAAAGCACCCTAATTTGAGGCTAATCCCCCAAAAAAGCCTAAAACCGATGGGTTTTAGGCTCAGCCAGTACAATTAATAGAAGACAACTTATTGCAGCGCATCATCCTGTGCGCTGCGACAAGGTGTTTTTGTAAATCTAGATAAAACACCATGGATTTAATCCGCAACTTTTCTATCATCGCCCACATTGACCATGGAAAATCGACGCTTGCCGATCGAATTATCCAGTTATGTGGCGGCTTATCGGACCGCGAGATGGAAGCTCAAGTACTCGATTCCATGGACATTGAGCGTGAGCGCGGAATCACCATTAAAGCCCAAACTGCTGCCCTGAGCTACAAAGCGAAGGATGGCAAAACCTATAACCTCAATTTAATTGACACCCCTGGACACGTTGATTTTTCGTACGAGGTAAGCCGTTCACTTTCCGCATGCGAGGGAGCGCTGCTAGTGGTGGATGCGAGCCAAGGTGTTGAAGCGCAAACCGTTGCCAATTGCTACACTGCGATCGAATTGGGTGTAGAGGTTGTACCTGTTTTAAATAAAATTGATTTACCGCAAGCTGATCCGGAGCGTGCGAAACAAGAAATTGAAGATGTAATTGGTATCGATGCCACCGATGCATTGACCTGCTCTGCAAAAACGGGCTTGGGCGTCGCTGATGTGCTGGAAGAAATGATCCGGCGTGTACCTCCGCCCAAGGGAAGCGTTACCGAACCCTTACAGGCCTTGATCATTGATTCGTGGTTTGATAACTACGTTGGTGTAGTGATGTTGGTACGGGTGGTCAATGGCATTCTCAAACCCAAAGACAAGATTACATTGATGGCCAATGGCTCAACCCATTTGGTTGAGCATGTGGGCGTCTTTAGTCCTAAGTCAATTGATCGCCCTGACTTAAGCGCAGGGCAAGTCGGTTTTATTATTGCCGGCATTAAAGAGTTAAAGGCCGCTAAAGTTGGCGATACCATAACGCATGCCACAGGGCAACAGGGTCGTACTCCGGCTAGTGCGGCATTGCCCGGATTTAAAGAAGTGAAGTCCCAAGTGTTTGCAGGCCTTTATCCCGTAGAGGCAAATGAATACGATCAGCTGCGCGAATCGCTTGAAAAGCTTAAGCTAAATGATGCATCGCTGCTTTATGAGCCTGAAGTATCACAAGCATTGGGATTTGGATTTCGTTGTGGCTTCTTAGGCTTACTGCATATGGAAATTGTGCAAGAGCGTTTAGAGCGCCAATATGACATGAACTTGATTACCACTGCGCCTACGGTGGTGTATCAAGTGCAGCAACGCGATGGAACTCTATTGGTGGTCGATAACCCATCGAAGATGCCAGACCCCTCTAAGATTGAAGCCATATTAGAGCCGATTGTGACGGTTAACTTATACATGCCACAAGAGTATGTTGGATCGGTGATTACGCTGTGTACTGGTAAGCGCGGAGCGCAGATCAATATGAATTACCTGGGCAGGCAAGTCCAATTGACCTATGAAATTCCGATGGCAGAAATCGTGCTGGATTTCTTTGACCGTTTGAAGTCGGTCTCGCGCGGCTATGCCTCGATGGACTATGAGTTTAAAGAGTATCGCGTGGCCGATGTTGTCAAAGTGGATATTTTGATTAATGGTGAAAAGGTCGATGCCTTATCGGTGATCGTCCATCGCAGCAATAGCCAGTCCCGTGGCCGTGATGTAGTTTCGAAGATGCGCGGCATTATTCCGCGGCAGATGTTTGATGTGGCGATTCAGGCGGCCATTGGCAGCGGCATTGTTGCACGCGAAAACGTCAAAGCTTTACGTAAAAATGTATTGGCTAAATGCTACGGTGGCGATATTTCCCGTAAGCGTAAGTTGCTCGAAAAGCAAAAAGAGGGCAAGAAGCGCATGAAGCAAGTGGGTAACGTTGAAATCCCACAAGAAGCGTTCCTGGCTATTTTACAGGTGGATAATTAATGAACTTTGCATTGATTCTTTTCATCTTGGTGATCATTACAGGCATCGCTTGGGTAGCGGATAAATTAGTCTTTGCGCCAAAACGAAAAGCAGCCGGCATAGCCCGTATGCCCTTGTGGCTTGAGTATTCAGCCAGTTTCTTTCCGGTTATTTGCGCAGTGTTTTTCCTGCGTTCCTTTTTGATCGAGCCATTCAAAATTCCATCGGGGTCAATGATTCCGACCTTGCAAATTGGTGATTTTATTTTGGTGAACAAATTTACCTACGGTATTCGTTTGCCCGTGGTCAATAAAAAGATAGTCGACTTGGGATCACCCAAGCACGGTGATGTAGTGGTATTTCGTTATCCAATGGATCAGTCGATAGACTACATTAAGCGTGTGGTTGCGCTTCCGGGCGATACGATTACCTACCAAGATAAGCGCATTACGTTAAATGGCCAGCCCTTGCAGTACGCTGGCGGCGAAAACTACTTAGATCAAGAGAGTATGCGCTACGCTAAGCTCTATACTGAAACCTTTCCGGCTGATTTGGGCGGTAACCGCCATGGCATCCTAAATGACCCTGATCGCCCATCCGGCATGTTTATGCCCGAGCGTTTTCCTGGGATTGAAAATTGCCAGTTCTTGCCGAACAGCATGACATGCACGGTTCCGGCTGGGCATTACTTCACCATGGGAGATAACCGCGATAACAGTGCTGATTCCCGCTTTTGGGGTTTTGTGCCCGATCAAAATATTGTGGGCCGCGCCTTCTTTGTTTGGTTGAACCTCGGTTCGCTAAGTCGCATTGGTGGATTTCAATAAGCATGAATGCGCGCGCTGCTATTGACTTAGGGCCACTGCAGGAGCGCCTAGACTATGTATTTAAAAAGCCAGAGTTGTTGCAACAAGCCCTAACGCATCGTAGCCATAGTAAGAAAAACAATGAGCGCCTGGAGTTTCTGGGGGATTCTATTTTAAATTGTGTAGTTGCAGAATTGCTGTACGAGCGTTACGCTGATTTGGATGAGGGCGATTTATCCCGTGTACGCGCCAATTTAGTAAAGCAACAGGCTTTATACGAAATTGCTCAGCTTCTATCCTTATCGGATTATTTGCGCTTGGGTGAGGGTGAGTTAAAAAGCGGTGGATTCCGGCGTCCGTCTATTTTGGCCGACACCTTAGAAGCGGTTGCCGGTGCGGTATTTCTGGATGGCGGTTTTGATGCTGCGAAATCCAGTCTGCGCAAACTGTACTCGGTCATTTTGGCGCAAGTTGATCCTAAAACCTTGGGCAAGGACGATAAAACCCTATTGCAAGAGTACCTGCAAGGTTTTCAGATGCCATTGCCTGGTTACACAGTAACCGGCACAACCGGCGCAGCACACAACCAGCAGTTTGAGGTGGAGTGCGTGATACAGAACCTGAAAATTAAGGTGAAGGGCTTTGGAGCTTCACGCCGAGCGGCCGAGCAAGGCGCTGCTAAGTTGGCTTTATTGGCTATCACCAAGGCCTTGCCAGAAGAGACACGCAAACCCAAAAAGACCCGGTCTGCGAAGAAGAAAGCAGCCAAGACCGATGCCGCAGATGAGCAACTGAACTTAAAGCTAAAGGCATAGGCGTGGAAATAAGTACGCCGTTTCGGTGTGGCACGATTGCCATTGTGGGTAGGCCCAATATGGGTAAATCAACCCTGCTCAACGCATTAGTTGGGCAAAAGATCAGCATCACTTCACGCAAAGCGCAAACCACCCGCCATCGTATTTTGGGTATTCAGACGCGCGAACACGCGCAGTTTATTTTTAGCGATACGCCTGGATTTCAGACGCGCAAAATGAATACCTTAAATCAGGCCTTAAATCGTTCCGTTACCAGTGCACTAAACGATGTCGATGTCTCCTGCTTTATTGTTGAGGCAGGCTATTTTGGTGAGGACGATGCCAAAGTCTTGCAGCTTTTGCCCAAAGATCTTCCCGTTATTCTGGTGCTAAATAAACTCGATTTGTTTGCTAGCCGTTTTGAATTACCGGCGGATCGCGATGTGGCCTTATTGGATTTCATGAAAAAAATGGGTCAGGCTTGGAGCGAGATTGGTGGGAGACCCGATCAATCCGAGCAGCACTTTGCAGAAATTATTCCGATGAGCGGTAAGAATCCGACGGACGTACAGCGTTTACTTGATGTGCTGGAAGAGTATTTGCCAGAGGGTGAAGCGCGCTACGATGCTGACACTTTGACCGATCGCAGCGAACGTTTTCTTGCTGCTGAAATTTTGCGCGAGAAAGTATTTCGCTTTACTGGTGAAGAATTGCCCTATGCAAGCTCGGTGGTGATTGATCAGTTCAAGATGGATGGCACCATGCGACGGATTGCGGCGACCATTTTGGTGGATCGCGATAATCACAAGGCCATGATCATTGGTGATAAAGGCGAACGCCTCAAAAAGATTTCCACCGAAGCGCGTCTGGATATGGAGAAACTGTTTGACGGCAAAGTCTTTCTCGAGACTTGGGTCAAAGTCAAACGCGGCTGGGCAGATGATCGCGCTGAATTACGGGCGCAAGGCTTGGAATAAATGGCATCCATTCGCGTAGCCGATGAGCCTGCTTTTGTATTGCACAGCATTCCGTACAAAGAAACTAGCCTTATTCTGGATGTGTTTACTCGGCAATATGGCCGTATGGCCCTCATTGCAAAGGGTGCAAAGCGTCCCCATTCGGTATTAAGACCGGTTTTGCAGCGCTTTCAGCCACTCTTGGTTTCGTGGAGTGGCAAATCCGAGTTACGTACCCTGACAAAATCCGAGTGGGTGGGCGGTACTCCTGCATTGGTCGGCGATGCCCTGCTGTGCGGCTTTTACCTCAATGAACTGCTGGTTAAGTTCTTGGCGCGTGAAGATGAATACGAGGCCCTGTACGACCATTACATGGCGACTATTTCAGCGTTATCGGAGATGGATGCAGGCAGCAGTCGTTTGGAGCAGATCCTCAGACCTTTTGAGTTGGCCCTCCTACAAGAGACAGGCTATGCCGCTGCGCTTGATTATTGTGTTGAAAGCAATGCCGCTCCAATCGAGGCCGAGAAATACGTTTATCAGCCAGAGCGGGGCATACGCCCATGGCAGTCCGACGATCCGGGACACTGGCCCATCTTATGTGGCCGTACCCTGTTAGAGATGGCGGCCGGTAACTTTGCTGATGCAGAGACTCTGATGGAAAGCAAGCAGTTGATGCGCTTTTTGCTCGGCCTACATTTGCAAGATCAGGTGTTGACAACCCGTCAAATCCTCATCGATCTCAAGAAAATCTAGTACCCTATAGCAATGAATAAACTTGAGCTCGGCATCAACATTGATCACGTCGCAACCTTGCGCAATGCCCGTGGTACGACCTATCCGGATCCCATTCGGGCTGCGCGTCTGGCGGAAGAGGCGGGTGCAGATTTAATTACATTGCATTTGCGTGAGGATCGGCGTCACATCAAAGATGCCGATTTAATCGCGCTGCGCCCCTTAATAACAACGCGTATGAACCTGGAGTGTGCCGTTACCCCCGAGATGATTATGATTGCATGCCAGATCAAGCCGCATGACGCTTGCCTTGTACCTGAAAAGCGCGCAGAGGTCACTACCGAGGGAGGCCTCGATGTCGTCGGTCATTTTGAGGCGGTAAGACAGGCTACTTCCAAGCTCGTCGATGCGGGCATTCGGGTATCACTCTTTATCGATCCGGAAGAGAAGCAAATACTAGCTGCTAGTAAAGCGGGCGCCACCGTCGTTGAATTGCATACGGGGCGCTATGCTGACTTAACTGGCGATGCCCAAATGCAAGAATTAGAACGTATTCGCACAGCAGCTCAGTATGGCCGGCAGCTCGGCTTACGTGTCAATGCCGGCCATGGCCTAAATGAAAGCAATGTGAGTCCAATTGCTATGATCGTTGAGTTATCCGAACTAAATATTGGGCACGCGATTGTGGCCGAGGCGCTTTTCAAGGGGTGGCAAAAAGCCATCCTGGATATGAAAGCCTTGATGTTACAAGCACGTAGCAACCTACATTTAACCTAGGTTTGGCGCAATGATCGTCGGTATTGGTACGGATATTTTGCAAATGGCGCGTTTGATCGCTGCATACGAGCGGACACAAGGCCGATTAGCTGAGCGTATTTTAGGCAAAGAAGAGTTGGCAGTGTTTCATCAGCGCTTGGCGCGCAATCAGAAGCGGGGCATGGCTTACTTAGCTACACGCTTTGCTGCCAAAGAGGCGTTCTCAAAAGCCATTGGCTTAGGCATGCGCATGCCGATGGCGTGGCGCTTACTGCAAACCTTAAATGAACCGAGTGGTAAGCCGGTGACCCATTACTCCGGGCCTCTCGCTGACTTTATGCTCGAGCGCAACTGGCATGCTGAAGTGACCGTGAGTGATGAGCAAGATATTGCTATTGCTTTTGTGGTGGTGAGTCACGGTACGCCAATAGTTACCACGTATGATCCTAGCAATTATATTGGCTAGTGAATGCGGTCAATCTCTTTATTATCGAATTCAGTAAAACATTACTCATCCTCTTCTGCCTAAAGGAAATTAACGGTGGCATCCATTCATCAACCTGGCCCCATTACCTTAGATGTCGTTGGTTTAGAACTCACTCCAGACGACCGCCGCCGCATTGAGCATCCCTTGACTGGCGGTGTGATTTTATTTGCTAGAAACTTTGCTAATCGCAAACAACTCACTGTGCTAACCCGTAGTATTAAAGCAATACGACCAGATGTATTGATATCGATTGACCATGAGGGGGGTCGCGTGCAACGCTGTAAGGCGGACGGATTTATGCATTTGCCTGCCATGCGCAAATTAGGGGAACTGTGGATGCAGACCCCCAAGAAAAGCAAGACCACTTATCCCTCGGAGCCTGCGATTGCAGCAATGACTGCAACCACTGCCTGCGGTTATATTTTGGCAGCAGAGCTGCGCGCCTGCGGTGTTGATTTGAGTTTTACCCCAGTACTCGATCTCGATTTTGGTCGAAGCGGAGTGATTGGCGATCGTTCATTTAGTTCGGATCCGCAGATTGTGTATGCCCTTGCCAAAGCGCTGAATGCTGGACTGATGCTCGCTGGTATGGCCAACTGCGGCAAGCACTTTCCTGGACACGGCTGGGCAGAAGCAGATTCGCATGTGGCGATTCCAGTAGATGAGCGAGCCTTAAATGCCATCTTGCAATGCGATGCAAAGCCTTACGAATGGCTCGACTTAAGCCTGGCTGCGGTGATGCCTGCCCATGTGATTTACCCCAAAGTAGATAGTCTTCCTGCAGGATTTTCTAAGACTTGGTTGCAAACCATCTTGCGGCAACAGTTAAGGTTTGAGGGTGTGATCTTCAGTGATGATTTATCGATGGAGGGCGCCAGCGTTGCTGGTGATGTAGTCAAGGGCGCAGAATTGGCCTTGTCTGCAGGCTGCGATGCAGTATTGATTTGCAATCGCCCCGACTTAGCCGATCGCTTGCTCTCTGAGCTGCGAGTATCTACGGCGAAAAAAGCAGAGTCGGCGCAGCGCCAAGCGAAGTTAATGCCATCTGCTCCATTTATGAATTGGACTGAACTACAGTCAAATGCGGAATACCAGCATGCGCAAGAGGTGCTTCGTAAACATAAGCTTCTAAGCTAGAGTTAATACTGCCATTGTTACAAATAACCTAACATGTTGGGTTATAATGTGATGTGCCTAGTATTCGTTATCAGCAACTTCGGTTGGTCATTTATCCCAATGATCACCCGCCGCCCCATACCCACATCATTGGGCCTGGATGGGAAATGCGCATTAGATTGACAAAGCCACCCGCTTTGATTTCAATTTATGGAGATCCAAAACAAAATGAAATCAGCAAGGCACTGAGAGCCACAAATGAAAATTTGACTACGCTAAATCAGTATTGGAGCAATCTGTATGAGTAAAGTTAAGAAGGCAGAGCAAACACAAGAGGATTGGCTTATTGCGGCCTTAAAAAAGACCGACAGAGCAAAAATGCGAGGGCGTATTGAGCGCGTTACAAAGCTCTATGCTGTTAATGCAAAATTTGATTCTAAAAAGAAAGTAATAACGATTGGGTTGGCTAATGGCCTATCGTTTTCATTTCCACCCAAACTGGTTGAAGGTTTATCTAGACGGTCTGCAGAATCCTTATCGTGCATTGAAATTTCTCCGATGGGCACAGGATTGCATTGGCCAAAACTCGATGTGGATTTGACGGTTGAAGGCCTGCTGTCTGGGATGTTTGGTAGTGAAAAATGGATGCTTCGCCAGCATTTGGCAAAAGCAGGTAGCGTAAAGAGTGTCGCTAAATCAAAGGCATCTCGAGAAAACGGAGCAAAGGGCGGTAGACCTAAAAAAGAAGAACGTGTCTCTTGAAATTAAAAAGCCGAGACTTTTAGATCCCGGCTTTTACTTAAACTAATTACAGCTTAGTTCGCGCGACTGCGGTACTCACCAGTGCGGGTATCAATCTCAATCTTATCGCCTGTATTGCAAAAGAGGGGAACTTGCAATTCATAGCCCGTAGCTAACTTGGCTGTCTTGAGTACTTTGCCAGAGCTGGTATCGCCTTTGACAGCAGGCTCAGTATAGATAATTTCCCGTACCAAGGAGGTTGGCATCGCAACGGAAAGCGCCTTACCTTCGTAGAACACCACCTCAACCGGCATTGCCTCTTCGAGGTAGTTTAGGGCATCGCCCATAAACTCCGCCTCTACTTCATATTGGTTGTAATCGCCGTCCATGAAGCAATACATTGGGTCGGCAAAATACGAATAGGTGCACTCTTTTTTGTCCAAAATGACAATATCAAATTTGTCGTCGGCTTTATAAACCCCCTCGTTCGGAGCGCCGGTTAAAAGATTCTTGAACTTCATTTTGACGACCGAGGAGTTACGGCCAGAGCGGCTATATTCCGCCTTGAGTACGACCATGGCGTCGGCGCCAATCATCACTACGTTGCCTACGCGGAGTTCTTGTGCTGTTTTCATCTGTGGTGTTCCTGGAGGCAGAACTGAATTCTGCTGTATTTAATAAAGGTGACATTGTAACCGCCCCAGTGAGACCCCCTCCAAGGGGAGTTAGGTCACAAAACGCAGCATTCTGGCTGCAAGCCCACCGTCTTGATTGGCCTCTAGTATCGTTTCGCGCCACCTACGGGCGTGGACCTGCCACTCTGTGCGCTGATTCCACCAACGGGATGGCATCTGCCAGTCCATGGCTAGTCGGCAGGATTCCTGGGTTGATGGACTGGCTTTTTCAAGATAGAGATCCAAGAAGGCCTGTAATTTCACGGTATGGGCCATATCGTCTTGCGGATAAATATGCCAAATAAATGGCTTTCCAGCGAGTTGCGCGCGGACAAAGGAATCTTCGCCCCGGACAATATTGAAGTCGCATTGCGATAAGAGCCAGTCGTAGTCGTCTTGCGGCACAAAGGGGAGGGAAATCAGCTGAATGGATGGTGGAAGATCTAAAGGCCTGCCAATACTGTGCCCAATCATTTCAGCATGACCAAAGGTGAGGAGCACATCAATCTTCGCCTGTGTATTGCCAAGATCCTCAAGCCATTGTCGCAGCGGCGCTCCCGGATAGCAAAAGAGACTGATACGCTCTGCTTCAGGGCGGAGTAAGACCCAGCTCGTCGCAAGGCTGGCAGGAATGGCAGTGCTAGACTGACTGCCTTCTAACGGAATAGGATCGAGCGATAGTCCGCCGGTATGTGGCCCAAACCCAGGAAAGAAAAAATACTTCAATAGGCCGCTGGACTGGGGCGAGGCTTTAGCATGGCACTCACTGATCCAGGGTTCTGCGCTGAGGTACTCTAAATTGAGAATGATGGGTTTTTTGGACACAATGAATAAGCCAGTTTGATACCGCTCTGGCAGGTGGCAGCCAAAGGCCTCAATCACCACATCGGGCGCATCCAGCGGGTGCCGCGCATTTTCAAAACTAGCCTCCCACGGCAGAATCTCGACCTGTGGCGTGCGCGGGGAGTCGGATGCGAGTAAATTAAGGGTCGGTAGATCATCGCAAAACAGGCGGACCTGTTGCTGATGGCGAGTAGCTAGGCTGCGGGCAAGGCGCCAACAGACACCGGCATCACCGTAGTTATCAACGATTTGGCAGAATATATCCCAACGCATGCGTAATTCGCTTTTTGAAACCCTCAAGCAAGACATTAAACGGCTGCCCGGATTGCCGGGGGTGTATCGCTTTTTTGACGAAGCGGATCAGATACTTTACGTGGGTAAAGCCCGCGACCTAAAAAAGCGAGTATCCAGCTATTTTCAACGAACTGCATTATCACCGCGCATTGAGCGGATGGTGAGCCGAATTGCGCGCTATGAAACCACGGTAACGCGGACGGAGTCTGAGGCATTGATTCTGGAGAACAACCTAATTAAAGAGTTGACGCCCCCTTTCAATATCTTGTTCCGTGACGATAAGTCCTACCCTTATGTGATGCTGACAGGGCATAATTTTCCGCGCCTGTCGTCATACCGCGGCAAAGTAGATCGGCGTAACCGCTATTTTGGCCCCTTCCCGAATTCATGGGCGGTACGCAATAGCGTGCAAATTCTGCAGAAAGTATTTCGCTTGCGAACCTGCGAAGACACCGTATTTAAAAATCGCACACGGCCCTGCTTGCTGCACCAAATTCACCGTTGTAGCGCGCCATGCGTTGGCATGCTTACTGCCGGACAATATGCCAGTGACGTGAATCAAGCGACCCGATTTTTAGAAGGAGATCACGGTCAAGTTTTATCTGAGCTCGAACGTGAAATGCTACTCCACAGCGACGCATTGGATTTTGAGATGGCCGCAGTGATTCGGGATCGGATTGCTGATTTGTCGAGCGTGCTGCAGCAACAGTCGATGGATACCGTTGCCGATGGTGAAGGGGATGTAGATATCCTGGCGGCAGCCGAACTGGAAGGCATGATTTGCGTCAATTTAGCAATGGTGCGCGGCGGGCGGCATTTAGGTGATCGCGCTTACTTTCCTAAAAATCTGCGTTCGGCAGCAGGCGAGTTGCCCAGCCCGGTTGAAATCCTGGATGCATTTATTCAGCAGCACTATTTGGATGGCGAAGCCAGTAATGCCAACCTCATACCGAGCGTAATTATTCTGAACCATGCGATTACATCCGGTGAGGAGCCTTCCCTTCTACAAGACAGCTTACATGCACAAGCAGGAAAAAAGATCACCTTTTTACATCAACCACAAGGCCAGCGCCGACATTGGCTTGGCATGGCCGAGGGGAATGCCAAAATTGCCTTAGCGAAGCGCTTGGTTGAGACCGGCGGCCAACTGGCGAAGGCGCGCGCCTTACTTGATGTCCTTGGCTTGGATGTAGAAAGCGTTGAGCAATTACGTGTGGAGTGCTTTGATATTAGCCACACATCGGGCGAAGCAACCCAAGCATCGTGTGTGGTGTACGCAAAAAATGAAATGCAATCAAGCGAGTACCGTCGCTTTAATATCAACGGCATTACGCCGGGCGATGATTACGCAGCAATGCGGCAGGTATTGCAACGCCGCTATGCCAATTACCAAGAAATTCCCGCAGACAAAATGCCACAGCTCATTCTGATTGATGGCGGTAAAGGCCAAGTTGAAATCGCCCGTCAAGTTTTCGCTGAGCTGGGTATGGATCTGGGCTTAATTGTGGGGGTTGCTAAAGGGGAGGCCCGGAAGGTTGGTCTCGAGTACTTGATCTTTGCCGATGGCCGACCATCACTCGAACTTGGGCGCGAGAGTGCGGCACTGATGCTGATTGCGCAAATACGGGATGAGGCACATCGCTTTGCCATTACCGGAATGCGGGCAAAGCGGGCAAAGGCACGCACAGTCTCGCGCCTTGAAGAGATTGAAGGCATCGGCGCAAAACGACGGCAAGCCTTGCTAGCCCGTTTTGGAGGGCTGCGTGGCGTCTCGAATGCCAGCATGGAAGAGCTGGCCACGGTAGACGGTATTTCCTTGACCTTAGCGGAGCAGATTTACCAGCAATTACATTAAGCAATACCAGCGCCTTCGGTTATCCTAGCGCCATGCCGTTTAATCTTCCCATCGCCTTAACGTGGCTGCGCGTCGCAGCGATACCACTTTTGGTCACTATTTTTTATTTGCCTAGCAGCTGGCTCAGCATGCCGGAAAAAAATATGCTGGCCACCGGCTTATTTATTTTTGCAGCCGTCACCGATTGGCTCGACGGGTATTTGGCGCGTCGCATGAAACAAGAATCGGCATTTGGGCAATTTTTAGACCCGGTCGCCGATAAATTGATTGTTGCTGCCGCTTTGTTGGTACTACTAAATTTAGATCGAGTACAAGTATGGGTTGCGCTTGTCATTATCGGCCGCGAAATTACCATCTCTGCACTACGGGAGTGGATGGCGCAAGTGGGTGCCAGTAAAAGCGTGGCAGTGCATATGGTTGGTAAATTGAAAACCACCGCGCAACTCGTTGCCATTCCATTTCTTTTATTTAATGGCACGCTCTTTGGTTGGCTCAATGCCGCTTTAATTGGGACATGGTTAATTTGGATTGCGGCCTTCTTAACCCTATGGTCCATGTTCTATTATTTAAAAAAGGCTCTACCCCAATTGCTTGGCAAGTCGGACTAGAGCCTTGATTGCATTAGACACAAAGGGTGTAAATTTCATAATGGGCAATAAATACGGCGTAGAGCTCAATAGTTTGCTAAACTGTTGCCCTGTTATGCGGGAATAGCTCAGCTGGTAGAGCGATACCTTGCCAAGGTATAGGTCGGGAGTTCGAACCTCCTTTCCCGCTCCAAGTTCGATGGGAAGCCCTGAAAAGCTTCCCATTTTGTTTCAAAGTATGTGGCGCGTTGGCCGAGTGGTTAGGCAGGAGCCTGCAAAGCTTCGTACGGGGGTTCGATTCCCTCACGCGCCTCCAGTGCTTATAACAGGCCCCATTACCTATTGACCTGCGGCTTGCTTACCCTACAATGTGGTTACTGCTGATTTCACTAAACAGACGCTTTAATCATGACAAAAACGCCCAAATTCAAAAGTAACGCTGCTGCAGCTATTGCAATGAGCTTCCTGTTGTTACTAGGCGGCTGCGCTACCTCAGGCGACTCTCCTACAGGCACGCCCGAAGAAGTAAATCAAATTCAAGCGCAGCTTTTGGGTGACATGCCTCTACCAGCAGGCGCTCGCATTATGGGTACCGATTCTTTAATTATTGGCCGTGGTGATAATTGGGTAGGTCGTGTTGTTCTCAATGGCCTACAAAGCCCGACCGATATTTACGCTTTTTTTCAGTCGGAGTATCCCAAGTCGGGGTGGACTACCGTGACCGCAGTTAAATCGAAAACCAGTATTTTGGTGTTTACCAAGGGCGATCGAACCTCGACGGTTGAAATCAATGAAGGCTCATTAACGGGGCCGAAGTCCATCATCATCATTACCGCTTCGCCAAAAAATGCCAATGTCATTGCGCCAAGCAAGCGCTAAAGGGTAAAGCAGTTTTCTTAAAGGCCGTTCGCTCGAATCAAGCCAACGGCTTGTCCCTCGACCGCGAAATTCGATTGCCTTGCATCTACAGTGATGTTTTTAAAATCTGGGTTCTCGGCCTGTAACTCAATCACCATGCCATTACTGCCTTTTTTCTGTAGCCAGCGTTTAACAGTGACTTCATCATCAATGCGAGCCACCACAATATCGCCGTTACGTACTTCCGTTGTCTTGTGCACGGCCAAGTAGTCACCGTCCAAAATACCAGCGTCGCGCATGCTCATGCCTTTTACTTTAAGCAAGTAATCCGCTCCTTTGCTAAACAAGCTGGGATCGATCGGCACGTGTTTTTCAATGTGCTCCACTGCCATGATGGGCGATCCCGCTGCAACGCGCCCGATTAATGGAAGTGTGAGCTGCTGTAGCGCCCCAGACGGCAGGGACATTTGCTGTGATCGGCCAAACTGAAAGGCTTGATTTTGTTGCTGCGCAATCCGGATGCCGCGCGATGTTCCTGGCGTTAGTTCGACATATCCTTTGCGAGCGAGGGCCCGTAAATGCTCCTCTGCAGCGTTGGCAGATGCAAATCCGAGTCGGGTAGCGATTTCAGCGCGGGTTGGCGGCAAACCACTTTCGTGAATGGCAGACGTAATCAAGGCCAAGATCTCGGCCTGGCGGGGTGTTAATTTGGGTAAATCGAGCAATTCAGCTGTGTTTATGTCCATGCTGTGATTGTATACAGTATTTCTGTTATTTCAAGAAGTTTTGTTAAATGGATAATGGGCTCATGAAATCCCCTAATCAGCACATTTTGGTTATTGGCATGGGCGGCACGATTGCCGGTCTTGCCAAAGATCCAGAAAATCCATCCGCCTACCGTGCCGGCCAGATAGCCCTTGAAAACCTTATTCAGACAGTGCAGCCCGGTACTGGAGTTGCGCAGGGTGAAATCCGTACATTGCAGCTTGCCAACATCGACAGCCGAGATTTGAGTGAGGCCCTACTAACCCAGCTAGGCTTTGCAGTGCGGGTAGCGCTGGATAACCCAGATGTTCTTGGGATAGTAGTCACCCACGGTACCGACACCATCGAGGAGACGGGGCTCTTTTTGGATGCCGTTTGCAGCAAGCAAGCTGAGCGCCTAGGCAAACGCGTTATTTTGACCGGGGCAATGCTGCCATCGAACCACCCCCAAGCGGATGGCCCACTCAATCTGCAAGCTGCCCTTCATTGGGCTCAAATGGATCTGGAAACGTGCCCAGCCGTTGTCTTTGCCATCTTTGCGGGTCGGGTCTGTTTGGCTCGCGACCTGGCTAAGCGCCATACGAGCGAGCTCAATGCACCATTGCGCGATGCACCCAGCAGCCCGGTTCATTTGATTAACCCCTCGTGGTTATCACGGATTCGGCGAATTCAGGCAGATTCGGGCCCGGATATAGCTATTCCACCGGAAGACGCTTGGCCTTGGGTGGAGATCTTAACTAGTCATGCTGGCGCTAGGCCAGAAACAGTGTTGCATTGGCAAAACCAAGCAATTCAGGGGCTGGTCATTGCGGGTACGGGTATGGGCGGTGTCCATAGCGCTTGGCATAAACCCCTGCAGGCTATCGCTGAGAAGGGGGTGGCAATCGTCAAAGCTTCTCGCGTGGGTGCAGGGCATGTTCATCTTCATCTGCCAGAAACGGATCCCGCGGGCTGGGTGGCTGCAGGCAGCCTAACCGCCTCCAAAGCCAGAATTGCCTTGCAATTGGCCTTATATGCCGCCACAGAAGCCAAGCAGGGCGGTAAATCCATGACTTGGCAGGATTTTTTTGCTAGAATCGCAGTCTTGCCTGAATAAAGCAATACAAGGTAATTCCTGTTTTTACAATTTGTTTTCACCCTTGCTGCACTGGTTTTCAAATCAACACCATCTGATTTGGATGACGCCCAGGTAGCTTTACCCTTAAGGAGTGTTAGATGCGTCATTATGAAATCGTTTTTATCGTCCATCCGGACCAAAGCGAGCAAGTGCCCGCGATGATTGATCGTTACAAAGCCGTATTGGCTACCAGTGGCGGCAAAGTTCATCGCATTGAAGATTGGGGTCGTCGTCAGATGGCTTACATGATCGACAAGTTGGCCAAAGCCCACTACGTTTGCATGAATATCGAGTGTGACCAGAAGACTCTGGAAGAGCTTGAGCATGCGTTCAAATTCAATGATGCTGTTTTGCGTCACCTCATCATTAAGATGAAGAAGGCCGAGTCTGAGCCATCGATCATGATGAAAGAAGTGCAGCGCGAAGAAGCCCGCAAACAAGCCCAAACCGACGCACCTGTTGCAACGGCCTAAGCATTTTTGAAGAGAGACTCGGAGGCGATAGAGCGTAAACCAGTGGCGGAATGGCGTTGAATCAATTCACCCTAACTGCTGCCTTGGTATCCAAAGACGCAATTCGATTTACCCCAGCCGGTTTACCCGTTGTTTATTGCCAGCTTGATTATGTTGGCGAAGTGATGGAAGTAGAGCGGCCCAGGAAAATCCAAATGAGCGTGGAAGCCATTGCAATTGGCCCTGTACATCAGGTGCTAGCGCAAATGGATTTAGGAACCCAGGCAGTATTTACCGGATTCATGGCCCCCAAAACAATACGCAACCCGCGCTTAGTCTTTCATATAAACCACATTCAATTACAAAGTTAAAAGAGGAAATCACCATGGCGTTTGGAAAGAAACCCGATTTCAAAAAGAAGCCCGCGCAAAACCCATTGTTTAAGCGCAAGCGTTATTGCCGTTTCACCGTTGGCGGAGTTGAGCAGATTGACTACAAAGATGTTGATACATTAAAAGATTTCATTGGCGAGAACGCCAAGATCACGCCAGCGCGTTTGACTGGTACAAAAGCGAAATTTCAGCGTCAGCTGGATACCGCAATTAAGCGTGCGCGCTATTTGGCTTTATTGCCATTCTCCGATCAACACAAGAAATAATTAGGAGCCCTCAATGCAAATTATCCTTTTAGAAAAAGTTATCAATCTGGGCAACCTAGGTGACGTTGTTCGCGTTAAAGACGGTTACGCTCGCAACTTCTTAATTCCACAACGCAAAGCCCGCCGCGCTACTGAAGCAGCGATTGCTGACTTTGCTACGCGCCGTGCTGAGCTCGAGAAAGTGGCTGCTGAAAAATTAGCGGCTGCTCAAGCGATTGGTCAAAAGCTGACTGGTCTGGTATTAGAAATCGGTCAAAAGGCCGGTGTTGATGGTCGTTTGTTTGGTTCTGTAACCAACCACGACATCGCCGATGCTATGAAAGCCAAAGGCTTTGTGATTGAGAAAGCTGCTGTCCGGATGCCTACTGGCCCATTGAAAATGGTTGGTGATCATCCAGTAGCAGTGGCAGTGCACACCGATGTCATAGTCGATATCAACATTCGTGTTGTTGGTGAGCAGGCCTAAGTTTTAATCGAGTCGCCTCATGGCTGATCAACGTCCCCGTTCCGTTACGCTAAATCCTGGCATGGCGGGACCTGGGGATGCAGCCGTGCAGGCCCTCAAAGTCCCTCCCCATTCAGTAGAGGCTGAGCAATCCCTGCTTGGCGGATTACTACTGGATAACACGGCTTGGGATCGCCTGGGTGCAGCGCTTATGGACAGGGATTTTTACCGTCCTGAGCACGCCTTAATTTATAAAGTCATTCAGCGCCTAGTAGGGGATAACCATCCAGCCGACGTCATTACGGTTCATGAAGCCATTAAATCCGAGCAGGGTGGCGATTTAGTCGGCATTGATTACCTCAACTCATTGGCGCAAAGCACCCCCAGTGCTGCCAATATCAAAGGATATGCTGAGATTGTGCGCGATCGCAGTATTCTGCGCCGCTTAATTGAGGTATCAGACAATATTGCGAGCTCGGCCTTTGTGCCCGAAGGGCGTTCTGTACGAACGCTGCTTGATGAGGCCGAATCCCGCATTTTACAGATTGGTGAAGAAGGTAACCGCAAAGCCGATTACCTTGAAATCGAACCCCTGCTGCGCGAAGTCGTCGCGCGCATGGATGAGCTATTCAATCGTCAAGGTGGCAGTGAAATTACTGGTATTGCAACTGGTTTTATCGACCTCGATAAACAAACCAGTGGTTTGCAAAAGGGTGATTTAGTGATTGTGGCTGGAAGACCCTCGATGGGGAAAACATCACTGGCATTAAACATTGCAGAGCACGTTGCCCTGGTAGAGGGTCTACCCGTAGTGGTGTTCTCCATGGAGATGTCGGGATCACAACTGGCATCCCGTTTACTGGGATCCGTTGGGCGCGTTGATCAATCCAGAATGCGTACTGGCAAACTCAATGACGATGAGTGGCCGCGCGTAACGGATGCGATTGCACGCCTAAGTAATACCCAAATATTGATTGATGAAACTGGATCGCTTTCTAGTTTAGAGTTGCGTGCACGAGCACGGCGCATTGCCCGTAATTTTGGCGGCACACTGGGCTTAGTGGTGATCGATTACTTGCAGCTGATGAGCGG
>CAMDKY010000021.1 GCA_945901245.1 Polynucleobacter meluiroseus
CATAGCGGCGCTGATGTGCACGGGGACATTGTGTATGCCCAGATTGGAATTGAGCACGGCGCGCGCCTTAGCGGCAAACTCTCGAAGATAAATGAGAAAAGTAGCTCCACCGAAACCGATTCAGAACAGCCTTGACCATTCGATAGCGCCTAAAATGAACATGCAACTCAATGAGCCTATTAAGTTATTGATCACCAATCAAAAGGGTGGGGTGGGTAAGAGCACCATTGCGGTCAACTTGGCTGCCTATTTGGCGCTTCAGGAAAGTATCGGTGTTTCTCTGATTGATTTTGATCGGCAAGGATCTTCATCCCGCTGGACCCAGAAGGCCCCTGACATCGGGGTTCGGGTGCACTGCGCCGAAATCAATTACGAAAACCCGGGCATTGCCTTACTGAGCGCTCGGGCCGCCGTGCGCAAGTATTCTTCAGGGGCGCAAATCAGTATTTCAGATCTGACCTGGCATCCCGCATTATCCGATGAGTTTATGCTCGACTTTGATATCGTTTTAGTGCCGAGTTCAGCCTCTAAGTTCGAGATGGCTAGCACTGAAATTTTTATTCTGGAATATGCACAGCGGCGGATGGCACGATTGGCTGCAAACAAGCAATTTATCTTAATTGCTCCTAGCAGAGTAGAGTCGGACTATGCTGCGCAGGCCTCATTTACTAACCTCGATTTTTTAATGAACTGCCACATCACGCCGCCGATTCACCGAGCGCTAGATCTGGATAGTTATGTCTACGAAGATTTCCTTTGCGTCTGCTCCAATCAAGCTCTAGCTGATAACTTTTGTAATTTTGGAAAGTTCTTGACCAAAAAAATTGAAGAACGAAGCGCCATCAAAAAGTCGCTTTCATTAACAGGCACCTCATTAAACCGCGACATAGTCAAGAAGGTCAGCGTTTTGGATGACTATCGGGCACGTGCTCGAGAGCTGGGGATGTATGGTGGATATGCGGCTAAGCCAGGCGCAGAAAAACCACCCTCATCGCATTTTGATTCGGATCCCGAAGCACCAAGGGAGCGCCGTTTTATTCCCGCATTCCTGCGCCGGTCGAAGTAGCGCCCACCCTTAAACTTAAATTTATAAGTTGGAACTGCCATGAACGACCCTACACGAAACGATATTTTTGAAGATGCAAATGGTGTTCAGATTGCTGTGAAGCAACTTTACCCTCCCAATGCCCTTGGGGTTTGCTTGGTTGAGTATAAGAATTTAAGTGACTCCAATCTTCGTTTTATGCCTAAAGAGCAATTTCTAGAATGTTTTCATTGGGTCGATAACTTCGGCACAACCGATACCTTTGTGAAGATCGCCTTGCAAAAAGAAGAGCAGAAAGCAGCAGAGGAAGAAGTGCCTGAAAGTGAAGGCGCTCCTTCAGCCGAGTCTGCGGTCGATGAGGCCATTAAGCCGGTACAGAGTGATGAACTCAGGACCGCTGCCCCGACCCGCTCCTCCTAAGGAATTGAGATGCACGGTGTTTCTCAAAAATCACAATCGCTGGAGATTGCTCTAAAGGCTACTGCGCTCCTCTGCGGATCAGCTTTACTGATTGCCTCTATTTATCCCGAGGACTCGCCGTTTAAAAATACCGACCCCAGCCAATTTTTGCAGGACCAATTTACTCTTTTAGTGCAGTTAAACTGGTTAATCGGTGTGTTATTGATTGTATTTAGCCTGTTCTATAAGCCCCAAAAATTGCATTCAGGCCGAGGGTATTTAGGCCAAAAAGATTTAAGTCAGGACGGGTATAAGTTGTACTTGCTGACTAAATACAGCATTGAAAAAAATTCAGTACTCGATCAGATTACATGCCGCAATCGCTTGTTTCCGAATGTGGCAGAAGCGCTGATTTTTGCCCATCAAATTGAATGCCCCAGCGAAAAAAAGGAGCCGCGCGGTTTCGAAGAGCTGGGTTTATTGTCGGACCCGATTAAAGAAAATCGTACCCCGAACGAGTCAATCGCAACTGCGCATAGTGAAGCCAGTCCAAGCAAGGTGACCGAGGCTCGCTTGGTAACGCAGCCGATCCAGAAAAACAATCCTTTGCCAATGGCTTTTTTGCTGCTTCTGCTAGCGGCAGTGATTGGCGGCATTTATTATGCAAAAACCCAGGGCAAACAGGATGAAGTGCTGCCAATTGCGAGCCCGATTACTCCGCTGAATTCGGATCAAGTGTTACCTAATAGCGCGCTAGTTGCCCCAGCCCCTTCGGCTGAGACGCCTGCTGAGCCATCTGCAAAAGTAGCTGCTGTACCGATTAATGAGCGCTGGATCGGCACATGGATGGCCCCTGATAACAAGCTGAAATTAGTCATTACTGCTTCGAACTTGAAGTACGGAAACGATGACTTTTCTTGGGCGGGGGTCAGACCAAAGGGCGTGATTCAATGTTGCCCGGCATTTTATGAGGGGTCGACTTCTAAAGCCGATTTATTGGAGCGCATTCAGCTGCAGGCTGCGAATGCAGGTACACCGACCGATCAACAAAAGACATTGGAGATGGTTAAGGCTTTGAGCGAAGGTAACTTCAAGCGAATTGTTTTGGCTGATCCGCTTTTACGTCAGTATTTTTTCATTTACGATCAACAATTTGTTTATCGCATTAATCGAGATCTTGGCGATAATGCGACTGTAGTAGTTGAGCAATTTAAGAGACAAGAATGAGTTCAGCCGCAGACTCAGACATCGAACAGCCTGCAAAACGTCAGCCTTATGAGCAGTTGCGTTTATTGCGTGAGCAAACGCACATTAAAACGATTACCAAAGAAATTGTAGGACGCCAATGCATTTTCTTTTTTAGTAAAAACTGGATTTTTGATTATTCCCTTGATAGCACAGATAAGCCATGGGATATTACGAAGCAGGTTTATTTTCGGAATGCCAGGAAGCACAAAGCATTGGCATTTGCATTGCCGTATATCGTCATTGAATTGGCATTCCTCGACTCGCCTCGATTTTTAAGGGCAATTGTCACGTATGGAGAGGACATTACTAAGATGATTGGCTCCATGGATCATTTTATTAAAAGAGAAGAGGGCATTCGCGCTTGGGTTGAACAGCCTGATTTTAATTGGCAGCCATCGAGTATTGTTGATTTATCGAATCAAATTCTAGAGGAACATAATCAATTTGGCGACGTTCAGTTCTATCAATACCATGAGCCTTTTCATGCTAAATTAAATGGTACTTGGGAAGTCATTACGGTTTAATCCATGCAAAACGAAAACTTTTATCAAGCAGAGGAATTTTTAAAGCTAGGTCTTTATCCTCAGGCATTTGAGGCCTTCATGTCGCTTGAGGTGGGTGCGCTGGATCCTAGCTTTTTAAAGCCGTGCATGATGGCCCTTGCCAATCAATTGAATCCAGAGCAATTGGTGACATTATTTGATGAATTGGAGCGCGAGGTGCGGCGTAAGAATGCGCAGGCAACTTACAATTTTGGCGTTGTTAAGAGCCATGTAGGGGACATTCCGAAAGCCACTTCCCTATTGCAAGCAGCCATGGATTTAGGTGTTCCAGAGGCCAGAGGCGCATTAAGTCGCCTATTAATGCGTTAAGTATCCCCCTTCGATTTTTTCGTAATAAGCCCCTGGAAAAACGGGGGATTGAGTGATATTGAGTGAGCGTTCAAGCCATCTTTACACTCAATTTAAGGCGTTCGATTGCTTATTTCAACTCAGTCTTAGCTCTTTCTCCTATCGTATTGAAACCATTGGCTTTATCAATTTTATTGGCTCTGCAGCCTCCTCATGCTCGCACTCTTATTTCTAATTTCCTATATAAATTAACGAGTTACAGTTAAATTTCATGAGGTAAGAAATGGCGTGAATGTGGCTTTTCAATCTCGCCAATTCGGCATAGGATGACTCAATCAACCTTTATTGTGGGGCGAAAATGAATCCATTCAAAATAAGAGGGGAAGCCACCCCACATTCCGAGAGCTTTGTGGAATTGCGTATTGATGATTTAGTCAGAGAGTCAGTCACTTGGTCTCCTGAAGCGAAAGCAGGCACAGGCTTTTCTGAGCCCCTGCCCAATGTCATACATCGCTCGCTAGCCGCACCCGAACTGCATTAGCAGCCAGCCGATCTACCCCTACTAGTTGTAACCACAGGGGTAGAGTTGCATTAACTTTTTCAGCAGGATTTCATTCACATCGATTGCTGCCCGATTTGGCCTATTGGCCGGGATATCTTTGATGCCTAGGGCAATGATTTCTTTATAGTCGACTACGCTTAACTTCAGGAAAGGCGGCAAGCAATAGAGGGGAGGCGTTTTATTCTGAATCAGGGCGTTATTTGCAGTGCTTAGGCCGCTGGCAAAGCCACGGATATAGGTGTTCGTGCTTTGGGATTTGTTTTTGTCTTCGAATTCAGCGATCGACAGGCTGGCAAAGGTATTTTGCGACAGCAGAAGTAAAAAAGCAAAAAATGGGAAGAATTTCATGATGGGGTTAATTTATCGATATCAGTTAATGTAACAGAATCTTCTATAAACACGGCCTAATTTTTTGGCATACTGCTGTAATGAAAGCATAATTTTAGGCAAGGTATTTATGGCGGATATTGAATGGGATGATTGGTCTTCTAAGCCTTACGTCTACACATGGCAAGCGGCCGCATTAGTGCAGGGCTTAAATCCGAGGAAAATCAAGTTTCCAGTTCGCGATGCTGCCGGTGAATTGCATTTTGATCGCAGCAATTTCGGAAATGCGTATTCTGAATTTAAAGCCAAGTTAGATCTGGTAATAGAGCATGCGTGGATTCATAATTTCTCAGCTCAAAATATGCGCGTCGACTTTAAGCGCTTTTTGTATTGGGCGCATCATGTCCAAAAATGGTCCATGCCCCCGCCTTTACTTACATTTGCCCAGACTCTGAGTTTGGATGCGTTGACCGATGCAGTCGATGAGCTTGACGGTAATTTACGGGATGAGCAAAATTCCCTGCAATTGATTTGGGCCTTAAGGCAGTTATTAAGTGAGCATCCGTATGGAAAAACCGACCGAGAGTTGGTTTACTATCTTTCAAAAACGCATCCAGATCAACCTGGCTTTAAGCGCGTCGCATTGGAAATGAAGTTTGCAGAAGCCAAAGTGGCAAGCGATAGCTAACTTGCGGTCAATTTAGAGTCAATATCAATGCACGTTGGCGACGCTTCGAATGCTGGTCAAACCCAGTTTTTTTGATTTGAGATCGTGTTGAGCTGCTTGAGCGTTTAATATCGCTTGGCTAGGACTTTATCGATGGTCTTGCCATCCATGTCAACAATTTCCAGTTTCCAGCCGGCCCATTCCACCACATCGCCGGTATTGGGGATTTTGCCACTGAGCAGCATCATCAGACCACTCAGGGTGTGGTATCGCCCCAGATCCTCTTCCGGCACCGAGTCAAGCTTCAGTGAGTCTTTGAACTCGGGTATTGGAATATGCCCATCAAATAGCCATGAGCCATCTTCACGCTTGATCGCCCACGACTCTTCGGGATCGTTGGTGGAGAATTCACCTGTAATGGATTCAATTAAATCTTGCAAGGTAATCAAACCCATGACTTCGCCGTACTCATCGATCACAAAAGCCATTTGATTATGCGACGATTTAAAGTTTTCGAGCAGCTCTAACCCGGTCAGCGTTTCTGGTACGTACAAGGCAGCCTGTAAGCCATGCTCTAAGGTTTTTTGCCCCCCTTTGGCAACCGAGGCTAGCATCTTACGCGCGTTGAGTATGCCAAGGATGTTGTCTAGACCACCTTTGACAACCGGAAAGCGGGCATGCTCTGAGGACTCAATTAAATCAATCGATTCTTCAAAAGTATTTTCTACATCCAAATACACAATATCGGCTCGCGGTACCATCAGCGACACAATTTGCCGGTCATCTAAGCGAAAGACATTACGTAGCATATTGTGTTCATTGACTTCAATCAGGCCCGCAGTAGTACCTTCTTCGAGTACTGCATGAATTTCTTCTTCGGTGACCTCATTATTGCTGCGGTCCTTAATGCCTAATATCTTTAAAATGAAGTTGGTTGAGCTGGTCAGCAAAAGCACAAACGGCTTTGAGATAAAGGCAAGGGCAGAGATGGGTTTGGCAATGTAACGCGCAATCCGCTCTGGATTATTCTGGGCAATGCGTTTAGGAACCAGCTCACCAATCACAATCGAAAAGTAGGTAATGACGGCAACCACCACACCCAGCGATAACCACTCGGCGTATTTGGGATCCATACCCTCGGCCACTAATAGATGGGACATTGGGACAGCAATGGCAGATTCACCCACCACACCATTTAAGATGCCGATGGAGGTTATGCCAATCTGAATGGTGGATAAAAACTTGGTCGGGTCTTCGCCTAGCTCGACCGCTACTTTGGCTTCGCTATCACCACGATCAATTAATTTCTGGAGTTTTGCTTTTCTGCTCGTAACCAGAGCAATTTCGGACATGGCAAATAAGCCATTGAGGATGATAAGTCCAATGAGTATTACGACTTCCATATAGTGGTGCTAGCGCACCTGGGCTGTTAAGAAGCAATCATCATATCAAAAAAGAATGGGGCAATGATGACATCCCTTTTAAAGAGCCTAATTGCTGTATTTGAAGGGGCGGAGACGCGCTAATGCTGTTTTAAGACTGGTAGGCAAAAAGATCGATGTGGCCAATATCGCACTGCCTCGCGTTTCGCCGGGCATATTCCCATTGATTAATGGTGGCATTGGAAAGGGTAGCAGTTTCGCGAACGGCCCTGGCAGTGCCAATGGCCAGCTGCTCGATTAAGGCGCGATCATGCTGATCCATCACCCACGGGCTGGGCGCGCAGACCGTGGTGAAGCCATGGCCCTGCAGCAGCGATTGCAAACGATCGACTCCAGACGGTCCCACTGCCGCACCAAAACCCTTATCAGTGCATTGGTGCGCATGAAAAGCACGCAGCACATCAGCGTCGATGGCCTCGGGAGGGCTCCACTTTTCAATGCCATTGTAGGTAAGTACGGTGTAGAGGGGTTGGGTGAGGGCAGCGCAAAATTGCACCAGCCAAGGCTCAGCTACTAAGTCAAAGAAAGCGGCTGCCGTAATCAGGTCTGCAGGCTTGTCCAAAATGGCTTGGTAATCATGGACCAAATCAGCGCACTGAAATTCAATGGCAATCGTTTTGCTATTTTTTCTAATCGCAATTGGGTTAATCAATCCCAAAGCAGTGCGTTTCGGTTCCACTTCATTTGCATCCACGATGCTGTCAGCCCAGGCAATTAATGTGGTGCGCGCAGACTGCAAAAGATCCGCATCGTAGTCAACCAAAGTCCAAAATTGCTGCAAGCCAAAGTGAGGGGCTAGCGCGCGTAGATTCGACCCTGTGCCTGATCCCAGATCAGTGATATGAATAGAGCCAGAATCTATCGCCTTCACTTGCCCAAGGAATTGAATGACTTGGGCTTGCAGTGCTAAGTTACGCGATCGGTGATCTACTGGTTCACGTAAGGCCAACCATTCTGCTGAAAATCCACTCATAAGCCTTCCGTCCGTATGTATTGTTGCTTAAGAAAAGAATTATTTCATTTGTGGCGCAAGGCCATACTGCTGTTGCATGATCTCAGTAAATCGCCCGCCTTGTTGGAGGAGCGCAGCAAAACTTCCCGATTCAATTACCTTGCCTGCATCCAGCACCAAAATTTGATCTGCTTGCCGAATCGTACTTAATCGATGGGCAATGACGAGGGTGCTGCGGGTTTGCGTCACCGCCTCTAAAGCGCTGAGTAAACTTGTCTCAGTTGGCGTGTCTAGGGCGCTGGTAGCCTCATCTAAAATCAGGATGGGGGCATCTTTCAGCAAGACCCGGGCAATGGATAAGCGCTGACGCTCGCCGCCAGACAAGGTACGTCCGCGCTCGCCAATAATGGTGTTAAAGCCGTCGGGTTGCTGCTCAATGAATTCCAGGGCTTGGGCTCTAGCACAGGCTTGGCGCAGCTCCTCATCTGATGCCTCTGGCGAACCAATGCGCAGATTATCCGCAATCGAGCGATTGAATAAAAGGGGCTCCTGAAAGACCACACCAATGTTTCGCCGCAGCGCGCTGAGCTGAAATTTCCGAATATCAACTCCATCTATCGTAATGAAGCCCGACTGTGGATCAAAGGCGCGGTAGAGCAAGCTCAGTGCAGTCGATTTACCGGCGCCCGATGCCCCCACCAGCGCGATTGTCTGACCAGGCTGAATGGCAAAACTTAAATTATTGACCGCAGTGTGTTGTGGATTATAAGAAAAACTAACCCCATGAAACTCCACCAAGCCAGTGCATCGGCCAGGGTCGATTGCATCGGGACGGTCTTTAATATCAGGAGCCGTATCGAGGACCTCAAAAAATTCCCGAAGGCGCGGAGCGTCGCTGGCTAACTTATTGGCAAATGCCACGACCTGTTCTAAGCGGGCAATGATGATCCCTGCAAAGGCAACAAAGGTGACAATCTCTCCAATGGTGATGAGGGACTGGGTGTACAGCCAAACGCCCAGCACAATGATGCAGAGAATGCTGATGGTGGTTGCAGAGCGGGTCAGTACGGTTACTACTGCCCACCACGATAGCACCGGAAATTGTGCCCCTAAAACGCGTTGGCTAATTTGCTGCAGGGATTTCATTTCAATCTGGATACGGGCAAAGCTTTGTACCAAGGCAATATTACTGAGGGTGTCCGACGTCAGCTCGGCCAAATCGGAATGGTGGCCTTCGATTTGCTGTTGAAGCGCTTGGGTTTTACGCAAAATAAAATGGGTTAAAAAACCAAATACCAGACACAATGCAATTAGAACAAGTGCCAGTCGCCAATTAATGTAAAGCGCAATCGGTACCAAAATGAACAGCGAAACAATGGCTGCCAAGTGCTCACGAAAGAAACTGAGCCATAGCCACCACAAAGTATCGGCGCCCTGCAGCATGATCTTCATCAGCCGCCCCGAGTGTGTTTTAGTCAGTTGCGCCAAGGGCAAATGCAGTACATGCTCAACGTAACTGCCCAATACAACATGCCGCCGGCGGTGTGCTAGTCGATCTGAAAATAAAGCCACCGCAGTAGAGCAGGCGATCGTAAATAAACCAAAGCCAATCCACACTAGTAATAAGGGCCAAACAGATGCCCATGTTGCCGAACTAGTCGCACCTGGCGCGCGTGATAAGGCATCGATGACCCGGCCAAATAAAATGGGCTCTGCAAAGAGCGCACATGCCAGTGCAAGGTTTGCACATGCCAATGCCCACCCCAGGCGCCGGTCCGAGCCCAGTAAATCCAGTGCGCGGGAATAAAGATGAAAAATACCCATTAGCTATTGTGTGCCCTAGCTACCTTGACTTCAAGGGTGCTGAGCTGCAAAGGCAACAGTACAGCTGGTGGAGTAATTTCTTCGGGCAGCGATACGAGTTGGTGACGGATCATAAAGCGCCCTAGCCAAGGCTGAGATGTCAGTACCAGCAGCGGTATTGAAAACAACAGGCCACCAAAAAAGAGGAGGCCATACACTAAGGTTTCAGGGTGAGAGAAATACAACAGACCCGTTAGTACCAAGCCCAGCAACGTGTGTGGCCAACATTGCACAAGGGCTTGCGCTACTGAAACCGAGTGGTCGTCGCGCGTTTGCGCAGTCCAGCCCCCCTTTTTTCCAAAGGCTAGGCCCAATATAAAGAGGGTGTGATTTAGCCACGCAATCGGTGTCATCAATAATGAAAATAGCATCTCTAAAAAAAGACTGAAGCTAAAACGCCAGCGCCCTCCAAATCGCTTACTCTCTGGTGTGCGCAATAGAACATCCAGTGCGCCAGCGATTTTCGGTAAGTACCACATGACTAAGGTAGCTAACAACAGTGTGGCAAGGGCACCCATGTCGACTAGGGCGGATGGCGTTGTGCTCATTCCAATGGCGATAGTGCAAATCAAAATTAGGCTAATCCAGGCAGGAGATCCAAAAAACATCGCAATGGCCAGTACCAGTTGCATGCGGTTGACCGGCTGTAGGTTTTTTAAACCAAGTAAGTGTACATACTGTAAGTTTCCTTCGCACCAGCGTAAATCACGGCGAATGTATTCAGTTAGAGTCGGTGGATTTTCTTCCCAGCTCGCATCTTCACTTGGGTAAATACGGACTTCGTAGCCAGCGCGGCGCATCAGAATGGCCTCAAGCAAGTCATGACTCAAAATAGTTTTAGCTTCGCCAGTACGACTTTGTAAGGTGGGTAAGTCGCAATGCGCTATGAATGGCGCAAGCCGAATTAAGGCGTTATGCCCCCAGTAGGGTCCGCAGTCTGCCTGCCACCACGCAGAACCCATGGTGTAGGAGCGCATGCCAAGGCGCATGCCATACTGAAATAAACGAGTGAATGCACTACTTGAAGGAAGGCCAATGACGAGGCCTTGCAAAATACCCAAGCGGGGATTAGCTTGCATCATCCGCACTAAACGAGCCATGGCGCTACTGGCCATGAAGCTATCCGCATCGAGTACTAAGGCGAAGTCATGATCCTTGCCCCAGCGCTGGCAAAAATCAGCAATATTGCCTGCCTTGTAGCCACGATTGTTATCTCGGCAGCGATAGGTAATTTCAATTCGTTCACTCCATTCGAATCGCAGCGCTGCAAAGCTGGCTTGTTCTTCAGTCGCAATAGTAGGATCGTTAGTATCGCTCAGCACATACACATGAAAGTGCGCAGCAATCCGGTCATTTACTAAGCCATCGAGCATCACTTGCAAATTCCGAATCAATCGCGCTGATGATTCATTCCGAATGCACAGCAAAATCGCAGTGGAATGGGTTAGTGGAGCAGAGTCGCTCATCTGCATGCTAGCGGGCAGTACAAGCGTGTTGGGATCTTTAAAACATTGGCAGAGTACAAGGCCGATAATGGCATTCCAAAAGCCCACTACCATCCAGGGCAAGGTCAGCGCAAAAAGGGTCAGCAGAACAATGCGGACTACGAGAGGGGTATTGGCTGCCAAGGTTTGATGAACCAAATACAGCATTAGCAGGGCGGTAATTAGCGACAGCACAGCAAAAACGAGGCGTCGTCGCGTGATGGCCGGATCAGAGACTATATTTACGGGGGGATTCAAATTACTCGCTCTAGCTCACTTATACTGTGCAAAACGCATATGCAGTATAGGGTAGAGCGCAATTTTTCACTGAACGCTAGGATTTATTTGTGCCACACACGGTTACCAATCCACCGAACGTAAACCAGAGTCAGTCGCTTTGGTATGTCGCTCCGGAACGTGCTGAAATTCGGTCTGAAGACCTGATCCCATTGCCAAGCGGGAATGTTCGTGTGCGTGCTCTTTTTGGAGCGCTCAGTCGGGGTACTGAATCACTGGTCTATCGCGGACTTGTGCCCGAGTCAGAATACAGCCGCATGGCTGCCCCATCGATGAGGGGTAGTTTTCCATTCCCCGTGCAATACGGCTATGCCAACGTTGGGCAAATTGAAGATGGTCCCGCAGATTGGATTGGCCTAAAGGTATTTGCACTCAAACCCCACCAAACCCGGTACCAAGCTAGCATGGACGATGTGGTCGTATTGCCAGATGGAGTCACTGCAGAGCGTGCGGTACTCGCCGCCAATATGGAAACCGCCTTGAATGCCGTGTGGGATGCTGCTCCAGGCCCGGGTGACCGAATTGCGGTAGTTGGCGGCGGTGTTGTTGGGTGTTTAGTCGCATATTTGTGCGGGCATTTACCAGGCGCTAGTGTGACCTTAGTGGATATCAACCCAGAGCGCGCTGCCATTGCCAATCAATTGGGCGTTGCATTTGCTCTGCCGGAGTCGGCGCCACTCAACTGCGATAGCGTGTTTCATTGCAGCGCAAGTGCTGCTGGTCTGGCTACCGCCATCGCGGCGGCTGGCGATGAGGCTAGCGTGTTAGAGCTTAGCTGGTATGGCGCGGGCCTGGTTCAGGCGCCATTGGGGGGTGCGTTTCATAGCCGTCAGATTCGGTTGCAATCAAGTCAGGTCGGCCATATTGCCACTTCCCATCGCCCCCGCTGGACTCACCGACGGCGATTAGAAGCCGCCTTGCAGTTGTTAACTGATACTAGGCTCGACGCCTTATTGAGCCCGGCAATTCATTTTGCTGATTTGCCTAATCGGTTACCTGATTTGCTGGGCGCTCGCAGTGATGCGCTATGTTGTTTAATTCGTTACCCCTAAGGAGCCGCCGTGTTTACAGTTGAAGTTCGCGATCACATTATGATTGCCCACTCGTTTCGGGGGGCGGTGTTTGGACCAGCGCAGGCTTTGCATGGTGCCACCTTTGTAGTCGATGCAGCCTTCATTGCCAAAGAGCTCGATGCCAATGGCATCGTGATCGATATTGGTCGCGCGCTCGATGTCTTAAAGGCAACACTACAACCGATTAATTATTGCAATTTAGATGATCGCCCGGAATTCAAGGGCGTCAACACCACAACCGAGTTTTTAACGAAGTACATCTTTGATCAATTGGCAGCTGCGGCGCGCACCGATGGGTTGGGTCGCAAAGGCAGTGAGTTGCATGCGATACGGGTGACGATTTCAGAATCCCATATTGCGCGCGCTTGGTACGAGGCTGAGATTCATTGAGTCTTGCTAACGATGGCATGCAGCAGCTGATTTTTGTTTATCCCGGCGATTTAAATGCCCCTACCGGCGGATACGCCTACGATCGGCGGATCATTCGAGGTCTTGAAGGTTTGGGCTGGCAGATTCAATTGATTGGCTTGGGTGATGGTTATCCTTTTCCAAGTCCCCCTCAATTAGATGATGCCAAAGAAAGATTGCTCAGTCTCACCCCAGGGGTGCCGATGGTAGTGGATGGTTTGGCACTTGGGGCACTGCCAAGTCTTGCTGCTGGGATTGCAGAGCGCCATCCATTAATTGCTTTAGTTCATCACCCTTTGGCATTTGAGTTTGGATTAAGCGACTCACAAATAGCGCTGCTCAAGCAGAGCGAGACGCAGGCGCTCCACTATGCAAGTAAGGTGATCGCCAATAGTTCTGCAACAGCACGCGACCTTAATTATCACTATAGTGTGCCCTTAAATAAGATTGATGTGGTTTTGCCTGGTACGGACCGCACAGTGTTCTTAGAATCAAAGAAGCAAGGCAATTCAGGCGACCCAAATGAAGTGCGTTTGTTATCGGTCGGCTCGATTATTCCGCGCAAGGGATTTCATCATTTGATCGAGGCGCTTGCGCCCTTGACGGACTTGCCTTGGACCTTATCGATTGCTGGCGACACCTCGCGACACGCTAGTGCATATAAAGGTCTTCTAGCCGACATCAATCGTTTTCATTTAGAAGGCCGAGTAGAGGTGCTAGGCGCTGTGAGCAATGAGGCGTTAAAGAGCCTTTATACCCAAGCCGATGTGTTTGTATTGGCTTCGCTCTTTGAGGGGTATGGCATGGTGTATGCCGAAGCAATGGCCTATGGCTTACCCATTATTGCGACTACGGGCGGCGCTATTCCAGATACGGTTCCGCCGGAGGCCGGTTTACTGCTTACGCCCGGGGATGTTCCTGCCTTAAGTCATGCCATCCAAACGCTAATCAACGACCCATCCTACCGAGCTCGGCTAGCGAGCGGAGCGCTATACGCAGCAGAACAGCAGCCCACTTGGGAACAGGCCGTTCAGCGATTTGCGTCTGCGCTAAGCCGCTGACTGCGTAAGGCGCAGTCAAATACGATTTCATTGTCCAGAAGGTGGGTTTGGACAGGCAAACGCAAGGCCTGATCCATATGCTCAATTGGGGGCAAGTTAAAACTAGGCCTACCCGACCCCATGATGATTGGTGCCACAATCAGGTGCAGGCGATCAAGGCAGTTAGCCCTGATAAAACGCGATACCGTCTCCGCGCCACCCTCTATTAAGATACGCTTAAGCCCGCGTGCAAATAAGCTTTGTAACAGGAGCATCGGATTAATCGCGCCATCAACTGCAGGTAGGCTAAGGAGCTCAACCTGGGGCGGGGGACTGGCAACTACTCCGTCGGCCACAATCCATATTTTTTGAACGCCGTCATCGCGCCAGACAAGGCTATCCGGGGCCAGTCGTGCTTTTGGGTCAACCACCACGCGCGCTGGGCTGATGCCATTAACAAGTCGAACGGTCAGCTGTGGGTTGTCAGCTATTGCTGTCCCAACCCCGATAAGTAGGGCATCGACCAGTGCCCGTAATTGATGTAGGTGAGTGAGGCCTGCTGGTCCATTGATGTATTTTGATTGACCGGTAACCGTTGCAATGCGGCCATCCATGGTTTGGCCAATTTGACCCACCACGACCATGCCATCGCTGCCAGGCTGACGTAAGGGCTCAAAAATGGCTTGCAGGGGTGACTGGGGCAGGGGGCGAGAGGCAAAAAAATCGATTAAAAATTGATCCCATTGCAGGTTTGATGGGGCTGACAGACTCTCAGGTGAAGTAGCTGGCTGCGATGGGGGAGGGGTCACAATAGGAAGACCTTATTTACGGTTTTTGAAAAAAACACCTCGCTGAAGAATTTACCATAGGGTGGGATAATATATTTTTAGTTGCCCAATAACAGGTTGTTCAAGAAATGGTGATGCCGGACCCCCTCATTGAAGTTGACCGCGCTATTTCAGAATTGCGCCGTGGTGCAGTCGTTCGTGTTTACGATGAACACACTAGTTTATTGATGCTGGCAGTAGATGCCTTGACTGCAGATTACCTGAGCCTATTAACGCAGTCGGGTACAACGGTGCCGAAGCTGGTTATGACGGGCACACGCGTTAATGTATTGGGTATTGATAAATCAGATCGCCCAGTCAGTGCGCTATCCCACCCTCAGGGTTTATCGCTCGACTTAATTGAATACCTAGCTAATCCGCTCTCGGTTCTGATGACGCCACCCAGCATGGCAAGTTTGCTCGTGAATGATGCAGATACCCTAGAGCAATCGTGCGTTACCTTGGCAAAACTATCCCGACTCTTGCCATCCGCACTGATCGTTGAAGGTAATGGCAATGCAGATATCCCCGCAGTGCAGGCAAGCTCGATTCGTTCATACATGACGATTGCAGCGCACTCACTGACGATGGTGAGTGAGGCGCGCGTTCCTTTAGAGAATGCTGAAAATGCGCGAGTCGTTGCCTTTCGTCCGCGCGATGGCGGGATTGAGCACTTGGCTATTATTGTGGGCGATATTAATACCGCAGAGCCCGTATTGGTCAGGCTTCACTCAGAATGCTTTACGGGGGACTTAGTAGGCTCTTTACGCTGTGACTGTGGCAATCAATTGCGCGGTGCCATTGGTGAGATGGCCTTGGCGGGCAGCGGTATCTTGTTATACCTTGCACAAGAGGGGCGCGGTATTGGCCTCGTTAATAAATTACGTGCCTATCAATTACAGGACGCAGGTTTTGATACTGTTGATGCCAACTTGCAATTAGGCTTTGACTCAGATGAACGAAATTACCTGCCAGCAGCGCAGATGCTCCGAATGCTGGGCGTTGATCGCGTGAAGTTGATGACCAATAATCCAGCTAAGGTCACTGCCTTGGGCAACTGCGATATTGAGGTCGTGGAACGGGTACCGCACATTTATCCATCCAATCAACACAATGACGCGTATTTACGCGTCAAGGCAAAAAAAAGCGGCCATTTGTTTTAAGCCCCAAGCGACTCATTGCTTCCCCTAGCGCTTAAACCACATGCGCTCAAACACCCCATCTTTCTTGAGCCACAAATGACTCAGCCCAGCTCCAATATGGGCTAATGCAACGGCAAGCAATGCCAAGGCCAAGTAACCATGAATTTCAAAGATTTGCTTTGCTAAGGCTTGGTCTTTAGGTATGCCTGGCATGGCTGGTAGATGATAGCCACCTACCGTTATAAGCGCTGGGAAAGCGGTCACGCCAGCCCAGCCAAACAACGGGACTAAGACGAGCAGTAAATACAAAGCGCCCTGAACGGATTTCGCTAATTGAATTTGCCCCTGAGAAACGCTGCTGGGATATGCCGGTCTTGTAGTGCGTAATTTAATTAGAATGCGCAGCCCAGTAATCAGCAGAATAAGAAACCCAATCAGCTTGTGCCATGAATACAGGGTATTAGTTAGTTCGTCCCATAAATTAGCTGCCGAGCGGTCGGTCATCCAAAATCCCAATACGAGGGATGCCACGATCAGGACGGCAGTAATCCAATGAATTAGTCGGGTTGTTAAAGAGTACCTTGGTAGCATGAGCTAACTCCCAGAAAATTCGAATCGTGAATGGTATTTTAAAACGGCCTAATAATTATGCATCGGCACAGTATATGGCGTTGACGATTAGCAGCATAAACAAAATAAATTAATCGATTTAGACATGAGTGGCGAAAATCCTTCACAATAGCTTGCATGCGCTTAATTCACTATCTCCTTGCAATTAAACGACGTCTTGCTCAATGGATTGACGATATCGATAGCTATATTCGTGCATATTTGCGCTGATACTGAAAGCCGTTATAACCCAGTGGATAATGGCCGATCATTTAACAGCGCACTTTTAGTGGAATTATCCCCATGGAAATCAAGGTCAACTTTCTCGATAAGCTTCGGCTCGAGGCCAAATTTGACGACTTTACGGTCATTGCGGATCAGTCAATTCGATACAAAGGTGACGGTTCTGCTCCTGGACCATTCGATTACTTTTTAGCCTCATCGGCTCTGTGCGCAGCCTATTTTGTAAAGCTATATTGTGATGCCCGTGGTATTTCAACGGAGAATATCCGTCTATCGCAAAACAATATTGTTGATCCTGAGAATCGCTATCGGCAGATCTTTAAGATTCAGATTGAATTACCTGCAGACATGTCTGCCAAAGACCGACAGGGTATTTTGCGATCGATTGATCGGTGTACCGTTAAGAAAGTAGTGCAAGCTTGCCCTGAGTTTGTGATTGAGGAAGTCGAAAACCTAGACGCCGATGCACAGGCCTTGTTAATTCCTAATTCTGGAGTAGTAGGAGAGACCTACATTGCGGGTAAGGACTTGCCCCTCGAGCAAACCATTGCCAATATGTCGGCCGTACTTGTAAATCTCGGTATCAAGATCGAAATTGCTTCCTGGCGCAACATCATCCCCAATGTCTGGTCTTTGCACATTCGAGATGCGCACTCGCCAATGTGCTTTACCAATGGCAAAGGGTCAACTAAAGAAAGTGCATTGGCATCTGCCCTTGGTGAGTACATCGAGCGACTCAGCAATAACCATTTTTATGCGGGTGCGTATTGGGGTGAGGCGATTGCCAATGCGGCATTTGTGCATTACCCAAATGAGCGTTGGTTTAAGCCTGGCAAGAAAGATGCCCTACCGCCAGAAATATTGGACGAGCATTGCCTCGAAATTTATAACCTTGACGGCGAGTTACGGGCATCTCATCTCATTGACACCAACTCCGGCAATGTGGAGCGCGGCATTTGTGCTCTGCCATTCGTGCGTCAGTCGGATAAAGCAGTGGTGTACTTCCCGGTGAATTTGATTGAAAACCTCTTTGTCAGCAATGGTATGAGTGCGGGCAATACCTTGGCAGAAGCGCAGGTGCAGTGCCTGTCTGAGATTTTTGAGCGAGCCGTCAAACGGGAAATCATTGAACGTGAAATTGCTTTGCCGGATGTGCCTCAGGCAGTATTGGATCAATACCCAGGCATCCTAGCCGGTATCCGGGGTCTAGAAGAGCAGGGCTTTCCGGTTTTAGTCAAAGATGCCTCGCTTGGTGGAATCTATCCGGTGATGTGCGTCACTTTAATGAACCCCCGCACGGGAGGCGTTTTTGCTTCATTTGGTGCCCATCCCAGTTTTGAGATCGCGCTGGAGCGCAGTTTGACCGAGTTACTGCAGGGTCGTAGTTTTGAGGGCTTGAATGATTTGCCGCCACCGACATTCGTGAGCGAAGCAGTGACCGAACCCAATAATTTTGTAGAGCATTTTATTGACTCCAGCGGCATCGTATCGTGGCGTTTCTTTAGCGCTAAATCAGACTATGCCTTTGTGGAATGGGATTTCACCAGCAAAGACACTAAGACGAATGCAGAAGAGGCTGAAACCTTATTTGGTATTCTGAAGGCCATGAATAAAGAGTCTTACGTAGCGGTGTATGACGAGCTTGGCGCAATGGCATGCAGAATCGTGGTGCCCGGCTATTCAGAAATCTACCCCATTGAAGACCTGATTTGGGATAACACCAATAAGGCACTCTTGTTTCGTGAGGACGTCCTAAATCTATTGAGCCTGAGCGATTCGAGCCTAGCGGATTTACTCGATCGCTTAGAAAACAATGAGCTCGATGAGTACGGTGATATCGCGACGCTGATTGGTATTGAGTTTGATGAAAACACCGTCTGGGGTCAGTTGACGGTATTGGAGTTAAAGTTATTGATTCACCTGGCCTTGAAGCAATGGGATGAGGCGCAGGAGTTGGTGGGGGCTTTCTTGCAATACAACGACAATACAGTAGATCGGAAACTGTTTTATCAAGCGCTTGATGCTGCGCTGGCCATCCATCTGGATGAAGAATTAACGATAAGTGATTACGCCCATAATCTGCGCCGAATGTTTAGCGACGCGCGCATGGATGCGGTATTGGGATCGATCGATGGTAGAGTGCGCTTTCATGGCTTAACACCTACTAGCCTTAAATTAGAAGGGCTAGATCGCCACCAGCGTTTACTGGATAGCTTGAAGAAATTACATCGAGCCAGATCCGGAGTTACTTAATATTTTTATTAGGATCAAGGTAGTACCATAGTGGAGTAGCTGCGGCTGCCCCTCATTTTTGCCCTCAATTGATTAATACGACACTCCCTCGATCCATTGGTCCTAATGTAGCCTCGCTATTGATTGTGATTGCGGAGCTGATGGGCACTTCGCTCTGGTTTTCCATCAATGGGGTCGCTGACAATTTAATTGATTCCTGGAATATCAATCTGGCAGGTATAGGCATACTGACCAATGCAGTGCAACTCGGTTTTGTAGCCGGCACCTTGGCCTTCGCCCTAACTGGGATTGCCGATCGGTTTAAACCCAGCCATCTTTTTGCAGTATGTGCCTTGCTTGGAGCCTTGTTTAATGGCGCATTTGCTTTATTAGCGGATAGTCTTTGGACCGGGTCTTGCTTACGCTTCTTGGTTGGAATTTGTTTGGCTGGCATTTATCCGATTGGCATGAAACTCATCATCACTTGGGATCCCCAAAAAGCCAGCTCGCGCATTGCCCAATTGGTTGGCATGCTGACATTAGGAACGGCGATTCCACACGCTACCCGCTACTTCGGCGTGGATTGGCCTTGGCAAGAGGTTATTTTGCTATCTTCCTTCCTTTCTCTCGTTGCCATGGGGATGATTTTTTGGCTTGGCGATGGCCCCCACCTCAAATTAGGTAGTGCCGCACGGGTCAAACTCAGCGGCTTTCGTGAACTCTTTGCTATTTCCGAATACCGTCGCTCTGCCTTGGGGTATTTCGGTCATATGTGGGAACTCTATGCATTCTGGGCGTTGGTGCCATTTCTGATTGCAAGCAGCTATTCAGTTCAAAATCCCATCAATTTATCGGGCTTAGCATTCGCTGTCATCGGAGTTGGTGCCATCGGTTGCTTTCTTGGAGGGCAACTGAGCAAATCCATTGGGGGAGTGAAAGTTGCCTCAAGCGCTTTAGCGCTATCCGGCATCTGCTGCTTACTCTATCCATGGATTTCTGGACTGCCACTCTGGGTACAAATTCTGTTTTGGATTATTTGGGGCATGAGTGTCGTGGCTGACTCGCCTCAATTCTCAGCACTATCAGCACAAGCTTGTCCGCCCGAAATCGTGGGCACCGCACTGACCATCCAAAATGCCATTGGCTTTGCGATTACGATGATTTCTATTCAAATCAGTACTGTCCTCTTACCCCTGATGGGGCACTACATTACCTGGTTATTGCTACCAGGACCTGTGTTGGGACTCATTTTTCTGAATCGTATTTCAAGACGCACTTAATCAATATGCGCCCTATTGAAATCGTTACACCTGCCATTCACAGGGCTACCAGGGTAATTTACGGCCTAAAAAAGATATGGGATTGAGTGTGCGATGACTTTTAGTAATGCTTAAGCCAACGTAGGAATCAATGCATGTTTGACTTTAGGGAGTCCAGATTTACGCACCTGCCATAAGTCATAAGATGCTTGTAGGGCAAGCCAAGCGCCTGCACTCCCACCATGCTTCTCACCTAGCCAAGCTTCAATACGCAACGCCATTTCTGGAGAAATGCCAGCTTTACCATTGATCACCCTGGAAAAAGCGGCGCGAGTTACGCCAAGCTGTTCCGACGCTTCTGTTACGGTGAGCTCTAATGCTGGAAGAATGTCTTCCTTTAGCGTGAGGCCTGGGTGGGGTGGGTTGTACATTTTAGTCATCATCATTCCTAGTCTTTTAGTGGTGATCCTGGTAATCAACCAAAATTGCATCTTCACCTTCAAATTTAAAAGTCATACGCCAATTTCCATTTACTGATATTGAATAATGGTTGGCTAGCTTATTTTTTAAAAGATGTAAGTCCCAGCCAGGAATATTCATATCCTCCCATTTTTTTGCAATATGCAATCTAGCTAATTGCCTAGCAAGTTTATTAGCATGGGCTGCTTGGATACCAGATTTTTTGCCTGTTTCAAAAAAGAGTTGTAAGCCCTTATGGCGAAATGTTTTAATCATGATTTATTGTATACTGAAACTATACACTATGCAAGTAGAGTTGTTTATAATTTCCCAACGCCTTACAACCCCGAACAATTCGTTTTAACCAAAAGAAAAGGGACTGCATTTCTGCAATCCCTTTTGTACGACTGGTGGGTCGGGCGAGATTCGAACTCGCGACCAACGGATTAAAAGGAGTGATGGTTTTTCAAAACCCTATATAAAACAATAGCGTATACGACCAATAAATGACTGTGCGATTGAGTGTGCGATTACTTTTGGTAATGCTTAAGCTAATGCAGGAATTAGTGCATGCTCGACTTTGGGAAGTCCAGATTTACGCACCTGCCATAAGTCATAAGATGCTTGTAGGGCAAGCCAAGCGCCACATGGCAGTAGTAACGCCAGCCCTAATTGAGAACGTTAAGGCTAGGCTGCTTGAGAATCGCTCTAACTATGCCTTGATAGGATTAATTCAACTCAATACCGGTATGCGCCTATCTGAACCCGTCTTTGCTAGGGTGGAAGACTGCATTTTGGATCACCCCATTCCCCATTTATGGATTCTTGAAATAGGCTGTCGGATCGTAAGACGAAATCGAGCATTTGGGCGGTACCTTTGTATGGCGTATCTCTTGAAGCTGCTACTACTTTGTATGAAAGGGCGCTGCGCAAACGCAGTGCTTGGTTAGTGCCTAATTACGCCAAAGAAAATGGCAATGGCTCATGTTTAGCAGCAATGAATAAGGGGCTTAAAGATTTAGGCTTTCGCAGCCACATGTTTAGGCATGCTTTTATTAACAGACTCAAGGCATGTAACGATATTCCGACTAGGCTGGCTGAAAGTATTACGGGGCACTTTAGTGGCGGGTCAGAGTTTAATAACTATGGCACGGTAGGCTATACCTTAGAGCAAAAGCTAGCAGTGATTAAACGGGTGGCCCTTTAAAGAAAAACCCCAACTAGCGATAGCTTGGCACCTCTTTTTAGCCAATAGGAGACTTTAGATCAGTAGAGGTAACGCTTTCCTAAGGCGTAGGTCGCACGTTCGAATCGTGCTGGGCAGGCCAAAACCTAACTATTTAATGTTGTCGCAGGCTGGAGGATTGTGATCGATTGACTTGATCATGGCGCAAGCTTAAGTAACGTGAGGGTGGCCTTGAGACAGCGTGAAGGATCCTGGTGGACTATGGGCGACTCTGCGACAGGGCGATTTTATTGAAATTTAGGGGCAGCTCATTTAGTGTCGGTTTTAACCTACTGTGTTTGATTAACGCTTAAATCTCGAGCGACATGAGCAATCGATACGCCCCTGCGTTGCACTATTTAACACCTTAGCAAAGTGTCTGTGAAACCGGGTTTAGCTCAATGTGAACACACATAAATAGGTTACATCCTAGACCTGTAAATTTAAACGTTGGTGTTTTGATGCCTTTTAAGAACAAAAGAGCCTAAATGGCAGAGGGAATACTAATGTCATATTTTTGAAATATTTATTCAATAAGGTTTGTACATTATTTTTTATATAAATTTAATAACATGAACTCAAATATCGTTTCTTCTAAATTATTAACACTAATTGCAGCAGTATCTCTCTTTGCTGTAGGTTGTTCAGGAGGAAACTCAGATACCTCGGGTACTTATGCGCCTGCCACTATCACAATCGCGCACATCAATGATCATCACTCCAATATTGATCCTATACCCGACTATGAATTCACTGTTGGCGGAGTAAAAACGCGTGCTGAGGTTGGTGGTATGGCTAGAATGGCTGAAGCATTTAAAAAGTATCAAGGCAGGACGGACGTTCTTAAGTTACATGCTGGAGATGCTATTACTGGAACTAGTTATTTCACATTTTTTTCAGGTCAAGCTGATGCAGAAATGATGAATGATATTTGTTTTGATGCTGTTGCCATGGGTAATCATGAGTTTGATGAAGGTGATGCTGGCTTGAAAAAATTCTTAGACTTTCTTGCGGCGGGGAATTGTAAGCCATTCCCTTTATCAGCTAACGTCAAACCCTTGGTCGGAACTGCTCTGGCTCCCATTGCAACCAACGACTACGTCAAGCCTTACCGCATCAAAGAGGTTTCAGGTGTTCGAGTAGGGATTGTGGGGATTACTGTTAAAGGAAAGACCCAACAATCCTCACGTCCACTTGGCACAACTGTTTTTGAAGACGAAGTGACTGCAGCTCAAAGAACAATTAATGAGTTAAGACAACAAGGCATTTCACACATTGTGCTTTTGACTCACCAAGGCTATGCTGCTGACAAAGCTATGGCATCGCAATTAACTGATGTCGATATCATCATTGGAGGTGATTCGCACTCGCTTCTTGGAGACTTCACAGCATTAGGCATCACAAGCACAGAAGGTAGTTATCCAACCATTGCACGCAACAAGGATGGTGACCAAGTTTGTATCGGTCAAAGTTGGGAATACAACAAAGCAATTGGTGAAATGACGATTACTTTCGACGGCAAAGGTCGGGTCAGCGATTGCAAAGGACAAGCCTCTTTAGTAGTTGGTACCAGTTTTAAACAACCAAGTCCTGCTGGTTCTTCCACATTTGTTACTGTAAGTGATGCTACGCGTTCTAGTTTGCTTGCACAGCTGTCATCTATACCCGCAATTCGCGCTCTAGATGTCAACTCTGCTGCAAGTTCCATCGTAAGCAAGTTTAGCGGTCAAGTAGCTGCCAAGAAGGCTGAAATAATCAGCCAAGTTACCCAGCCTTTGTGTCTGGTGCGTGTCCCGGGAGAAAGCTCGAACAGGAGTACGGGTGTTACAGGCTGTGAATCTGCTAACTCGCTGGCGCGTGGAAGTGACATCGCCCAAGTCGTGGCTGAAGCATTTTTAGCGGGTAGTCTACGTGCTGACGTAGCTATTCAAAACGGTGGCGGTGTTCGTGCTGCTGTCAAAACTGGATCCATATCATTTAACGATGCTTTGACAGTCCTTCCTTTTGGTAATATTTTGGTTGAGTTGACTATGACGGGCACACAAATCAAGAGTGTTTTAGAGGATGCTTTGGAATTTCAATTGAGCAGCTCTTCTAATACTGGTGCGCACCCCTACGCCGCTGGTCTTCGTTGGGATCTTGACATGAGCAAAGCAAAGGACAACCGAATCACAAATCTCGAAGTTAGGAATCGCACAACGGGAACGTACTCATTGATAAACCCTAGTTCGTCGTATGTCGTTGTTACAAATGATTTCATTGCATCCGGCAAAGATGGCTACACGACTTTTGGACAGATGTACAATTCAGGCGCTTACGTCAATACATATCTGTTGTATTCACAGACCTTTATTGATTACCTTAAAGCTAGACCCAGCATTGGTGCTGTCAGACGCTCTGACTACTCGCATAAGACAGTTATAACGAAAACAGGCACAACACTTGACCCTCAATAAAAGACATGTGTCTTAGTGAACTGAGCTGATTTTTAGTACCAATTCATAATTAAGAATAAAAAGCAAATAATTGAAGTGTGCGATTGGTGTGCGATTGAAATTTGCATAAAAAATAGGCAAAAAGTGACTTGCGGTTAGCAAGTCATTGTTTCTACAACTAATTCTTGGTGAGTCGGGCGAGATTCGAACTCGCGACCAACGGATTAAAAGAAATCACGCCTCTTCAAATTCCTATATGAATTAATAGGCTAAATGGCCAAAAATTAGCGTGCAATTGAGTGTGCGATTGCTTTTTGGTGCAAGCTCGAATACTCCTGATTGCATAATTCGGTTTGCGCTATGAGGGGATTCAATTGTGGATGCTAATAAAATTTCTTGCGAGTAATGAATTTATTTTATTACCTCATAATATTATATTACTGGTTTACTCAATCAACTTCCAATTAGCGGAGTGATTTCTTTTGTGCGTTGGCTCAAAGATGGCATGCTTTACAAAAACATGGGCTTATTTCTTTTTGGGATTAGTAGCTTTTTGATCGCCAGGCTTATTTAGCTTGAGCTCCAGCTTTTGTCCTTGGTAGAGGAGGATAGCGCTCTCATCGCCAATCGATTGCAGGGTCAGGCCTTTACCAATGGATTCACCGATGCTGATGGCATTAGTGGGTTTGCCATCGATCTCAAAAATAGCAAAACCATCGAGTGAGCCATTAGCATTGCTGCCCGTCGCAACTACCCCCCGCAGAAAGATGGTATCTGTACTTAAGGGTTTGCTACCAAATAAACCGTAGGCTGCGGTGCTGTCTTGATTGGCATAAAGCGTTACACCGATACTGTTTTTATTGCTAGAGGAGGATGTGGATGATGGAGTAGTTGAAGGCATCGAGGGCAGTTGCCACCATTGCAATAACCAATAGGTCAGTGCCATGGCAGTGACTGCCATGCCTAGATATTGGAGGGCTTGGGCTATGACGACCGGATGGAGACGGATGTCCATATTAAGTGCTGGGGGCATCTGGAAATGAGGCCGCAATTTTAGTTTTTGGAGGGCTGCGCTGCCGCTTTGCTTTATTTTGGCGCGTACCGATGCCCCCGTGCCAGGGGCACTGGTTTTTTCAGTGGTAGATTGCGGCTGCCGGTTTAGGCGGGCTTGCATACGTGCTAGAAAATCACTCAATTCGCCAAAATTCCTATAAAATTTGACTCAGTTTAAATCATTGAAAAGACTATGTTAATTTTCCGCCAGCCCAGCCAAACCCTTCGCTCTCGACTACGTGATTTTGCACAGCAGTGCCAGCGCCTGATCATATCCAAGCCCGTTCTGCTAGATTCCCCCGCGCAACGCAATCACCGTGAAGCCGGTTTCACCTTAATCGAAATCATGGTGGTCATTGCCATTATTGGTATTCTGGCAACGCTGATTGTGCCCAATATCATGGGGCGCCCCGACGAAGCGCGAGTCACGGCCGCCAAACACGATGTCGGCACGATCAATCAAGCGCTCAAACTCTATCGCTTGGACATTGGCCGCTACCCCACTACCGAACAAGGCCTTAAGGCCTTGGTCGAGCGTCCAACAAGCGAACCCATACCGCAAAACTGGAAAACTGGTGGCTACTTAAGTTCTGTACCTAAAGATCCATGGGGTAATCCATATTACTTCAGCAATCCTGGCACCCGCGGCGAAATCGATGTGATCAGTTATGGTGCGGATGGGAAGCCCGGCGGAACCGGAACCGATGCGGATATTGGGAACTGGTAATAGATCGCCTCAAGGTCAAGAGCGGCTAGCGCACTATCAGCAAAGCGAAGCCGGCTTCACCTTAATCGAGTTCTTGGTTTCGATTGCGGTGATGACAGTGCTATTGGGCATTGCCGTTTTAGCGCTTCCCAATCACGATGAGCGCTATTGGCGCGATAACTTGGATCAGCTTGTCAGTTCACTCAACTTTGCCCAAGAAGAAAGCACCATGAGCGGTACACCCATGGTGGCCCAAGTCGATGCACTCGGTTGGCACTTTAGTATGCCCCTCTCCGCAGTGACTGCAGCCGGCAGCAATCAGGGAAGTACTTTTTTGCCGGATGTCTACCGCGCACAAACCTGGCATAAGCCAGTCGAGATCACGCCAGTTCAATTGAGTTTGGGTGGTGAGCGTATTACCGAGGCCCTACAAATAGCGATTAAACAAGAAAACCGCCAAGCGGTATTGATGCGCTCCACTAATGGGCGTTTTCAGTGGATGCGCCCATGAGACTCTGCAATCCTTTTGTGCGAGCGAAGAAACAAACACAAATAAAAATGCAAACACAAGCTGGCTTTGCCTTGATTGAAGTACTCGTCGGCCTTGCGGTATTGAGCATTGCACTGATTGCTGGGTTAAAGGCACTGGCGAGTGGCGCCGATGCCCAGCTCGCGGTATCGCAACGCACCCAAGCGCTGTGGAGTGCAGACAATGCCATGGCCGATTTGCGCATGAATCGCCAGTGGCCCGAGATGGGTACGACCACCTTCAGCTGCCCGCAAGACCGCTATGTGTTTGTGTGCCAGCGCAAGGTACTCAGCACCCCCAATCCCAGCTTTCGGCGAATTGAGTTGACGGTGTATTTAGCTAGCCCCACGAGCGCTGAAGTGGCCAGCGGCCCCAGGCTGGCGTGGTTAACAACCATTCTGCCCAACCCCACTGGCGGTGCCTTATGAAGCTCCAGCGTGATCAAGGCTTTGCGCTGATTGAGATATTGGTCGCTATGACCATCATGGCTTTAGTTGGCCTGATGGCTTGGCGCGGCATGGATGCGTTGATACTCGGGCGTGAGGTGATTGATCGGCGCGCCAATCAGGATGCGGTGTATACGCAACTCGTGAATCAGTTTGAGCGCGATTGCCAATTTATTTTGCGTGCCGAAGTCTTGGGAACCAATCCATTGTCAGCTGGAGCAAAGAACATCTGGTGGATTCGGCAATTGCAGGTCGATAACCGCGATGCGTGGATGATTGTGGGTTATGGCGTTACTCCTGCCGGATTGCAGCGCTGGACTAGCGCACCGCTACTGCGCCGTACCGAAGCAGTAACACTGTGGGCTGGTGTAAGCCGTGACCCCGATCTGCTCTCGAGTAGCTTTCGGGTAAGCCTCACCTTGCCGGACGTCATCCGCCAAACCATATTTGTGCGCACAGCACTGGCGAGTGGCACGAGCGCGACGCCGCCGGCACCACCTACGCCTACCACGCCAACATCTCCCACTACAACATCCACTCCGTCTACTGTGGACCCCAATGCAAGCACTGCCGTAGGCAGTACTACAAACACGACACCCGCCGCCGCACCAAACCCCAATGCCCCGCTCACTCTGGCAGCGGTAACACCAGATCACCGCGGAGTGGTGATGCAATGGTGGCTAACAAACGCCAGTTTGCCAATCACGCGGTCCTGTTTGATGGGGGGCGGATTGTGAGCAGTTCTCTATTCGGCTGTGCAAGATCGCCGCAGTCAGAGCGAGGCTCTACCACCATTACCGCACTCATTGTGGTGGGGGTCGCTGCGGTACTGATGACCGGATTAATTTGGCGTCAGCAAATGCAGATCCGCACCTTAGAAAATGCCCGTGAGCGGGTGCAAGCGCAGTGGTTGCAGCGCGGCGCAGTTGATTTTGCTCGTTTAGTTTTAGTCGAAGACCAGCGTGCCTCGCAGTTCGATCATTTGGGCGAAGCCTGGGCTTTGCCGCTGGCCGATGGCCGCATCGCCGACTTTCTGAAAAACACCGATGTGCCGGACGAGATTGCTACGGTGACCTTGCAAGGCCAGTTGGTGGATGCGCAAAGCCGCTTTAATGTACTCAATCTATGGGATAGCCAGTTTAAAACGGTGCAGATCGCTGGGGTTCAGCAATACGCCCGCTTGCTGGATGCCTTGGGAATGGACCGCAATTTAGCGCAGTTAACGGCGCAATCGGCTTTGCAAGCCGACCTCCCCCTATTTGATTTGGAGGGCTTATTGGCTCTGCCTTCGTACACACCGGCAATCCTCGAACAACTCAGGCCCTTTGTCATCCTGTTGCCCAGAGCAACTGCCATCAACGTCAATACCGCCCCGGTGGAAGTGCTGATGTCGGCTATTCCGGGACTATCGCGCTCGTCTGCGGCCAATGTAGTACAGCTACGTGCCAGTCGCCCGATCAAAGGCCTAGATGAGCTAAGAACGTCCTTAAATCAGGCCGATGGCACCCTGGCCAGCGCAATTGATGCGAGCCTTTTGGATGTCAAATCCCAGTTTTGGCTGGCGCGCTCAGAAATTTCACTCGGACGGGGTATATTTATTAGTTCTACCTTAATACAGCGTTCACCAAGCCCACTGCCCGGGGGCGACTTTACGCAGGTAATTTGGAGTAAAACGGGACGCATTGCCGCTGAATGAGCACTTTATTAATACGCTGCCCTCTTAAGCCATTTGCTGGCGCGTTCACTGGTTTAGCCGGTGAGTGGGAAGATCTTGCCTGCGCACAGCGCTTTGAGTGGTGCTTAGTGGAGGATGCCGATACCCTTTCTTCTGCATCATCAACATCAACATTAACTTCCACTATGCAATCGGGCATTGGCAGTATTGACTCCATGCCCTATGCCGATGAAGCGCTGGTGCTTTTGCCCACTTTGGATGTGCGCTTAATCGAAACCAAAGTACCGCTAGCCAATCCCAAAAAACTGCAAGCCATTCTGCCGACCTTATTAGAAGAGTATGTACTCTCTAGTACTGCGACCTTACACATCAGTGCCTTGCCTCCGGTGCCGGGCCAACCTGCCATGGACCGTACCCTGGCAGCAATTGATCGGACTTGGTTTACTTGGATTACAGGACAGCTCGAAGGCGTGCTCAGTAACCGCGTTCGCCTGATACCGGATTGTTTACTTTTGTCTCTAGCGGGCGATGGGCCATCCCTTATGCGCGTGCGTGAAGGCGATGCCAATGTGTATTGCCAGCGTACCGGAATGCAGACGGGCGTCGCGTGGGCTGAGTACTGTCCATTACAGGAAGAAGAGATTGCTCGCGCAGATCATGATCATGATCAAAATCACGATCACAACAGCGATGGCGCATCGCCATTACCAAGTCACTTAGGTACTAGCGATGCAGTGCCATTTGCATGGGCGTGGGCAGCGCCCAGTGCCATGAATTTTTTCGAAACGAATGCTAGCAGTCGTGCACCGAACTTTGCGCTCAACTTATTGCCTAGCGGATTTAAAAGTAGGGCAGGGGGCTTAGCACGGAGCACGGCAAGCAGCAATACAGGCAGCAGTGCAGGCAGTAATGCAATTGCGTTGGCATGGGTTGATCCCTTGACCTGGCAGCCTGCTTTGCGCTGGTTGGGTTTGGGCATTGCTACGATTGCCCTGGGATTGCTTGCGCAGCTCGCCTGGCTCGGTGTATCCAATTGGCGCTGGGGTCAGCAAATGGAACTCTTGGCAATGCAATCGCTCACGCCAGCTAATATGGCCAGACTCAGCCAGGGTGCCAATCAGCATGAAGTGCTCCCCGTCTTTTTAGATCAAGCGATTGATACGCAGCGCAGCCAAGGCGCTGTTACCGATGCTGACTTTGCATCGCTCGCAGCCAAACTGCAGCAACTCAGCAGCGCTTTAAATGTGCAAGCACTGCAGCAGATCAATTACAGCGCTAATGCTATGGAGTTTGAGTTCAAAGCAGGTGGGCAAGATTACAGCAGCAATCAAGCTGCGCAGCGAGTGATTGCGAGTGCGCGCAATTTGGGTTTAATGGTGAAGCACTTGGGCGGCGCGCGCTACCGCTTAGAAGCCTATGCCGGACTCGGGGCGCAGCCATGAAGCCGAATGAGACAAATACTCTGATGGAAAAAATCACCAAGGGGCTGGGTCAAGTCAAAGCCGCGCTGACCAAAGACTATTCTTGGCAGGACATCAAAACATGGATGTCCAATCGATCAGCGCATGGTTCGATTACAGATACAGCAAGCACGGCAAGTACGAATAGTAGTGCCGGTACAGCAGGCAGTTCTTTTGCTGGTTTATCCAATCTACCCCAGGCCCTGGCTGCTGCAGCAGGGCGCCACTACATATTATTAATTGCATTGGTATGCATCGCACTGTTTGCGATTGCCAGTCAGGTATGGCTATTGCCCATGACGAAAACCATGCAAGCAACTTTGGAGTTACGTCCTGTGCAGTGGGCCCAGTTGCAACACGTCTTGAAAGTCAATCAGCTTATTTCTGCTCCGGGTGTTGGTAGATCTACTGCAGGTGTAGGCGGTGCACGCGCTACGCTCGTGACTGCACTCGATGAAGTTGAAATGCAAAAAGTGCGTGCGGTGTTTGCAGCGCGCGACATTAAGCCGAATCTCTTGCGTTTAACAAATGACAACCCACCGCGTCTCGAACTTCAAGCCAATGATGTGTTGTTTTCGGCATGGATTGAAGTGCTGGATGAGTTACGCAAAGTGTGGCGCCTCTACCCCGAGAGTGTCAGTGCGATTGCGAGCGCAAACCCAGGAATCGTCCAAGTCAGCAGCACTTTGAAACAAGCACAAATACAGCAACAATCGCAATCACCATCACTGCCCCTGTCCAGCGCACCCCAATCCGGGGCCCTGCAATCTAGCGGTAGCAGAGTGCCATGAAACTGACATTTGATCGCGCTAAAGTTAACCTGCCCTTTTGGCTTTACTTGGTAATTGCTCTTCTGTGTGCTGGCCTTGCGCTGATCCAGTTTCCGGTGAGTTGGGTTAATGGTTTTTTGGGTGGGCAAAC